>JBGSMI010000252.1:0-19999 GCA_041740215.1 Ferruginibacter sp. | reverse complement strand
TCGCCCAAACTTTGCTTTACGGGTGCGATCGCCAAACTGTTTTTATTTTGTTCAATGGCCTGGATGATCACCGCCACTTTTTCCCTGGGCACAATTTCGTAAATATTGATTTCGCCGGTAAAAACAAAATGGCCCAAATGTTCTTCGATTGTACTTCGCTTTAATTGCCGCTCAGCACAAATCTGGTTTACATCTTTCCCCTGCTGAAACAGTTGCAGGCTCAGTCGCTTGGTATCATTGGTTTTAGTACTGGCGCCCGCACTGCGTAAACGTTTCGGAGCTTTACCATCCATTTTAGTCGTTAACTGGCGCTCCCTGCAGTAATCAATAATCGGGTCTAAAAAAGAAGAGCCATATTTCACCAATTTCAAATTTCCAAAGCCGGAAATATTACCTAGATCAGTTGTTGTGAGAGGAAGATAAGTCGCCATCTCAACCAGTGTAGCATCAGAAAAAACCATGAATGCAGGTACGTTTTCTTCTCTTGCCAGTTGTGCTCTTACCACTTTTAAAGTAGCAAATAAATCCGTATTTACCCTTTCGCCGGTTTGTGAATTTACAGGTGCTTCCTTTTTTTCGGTGATAGATTTTACAAGCCTTACTTTGAGCTCCCCTTTTAAAATCTGCATGCTGGTTTCATTCAATTGCAGTACAGGAAACTCTCCTTCACTTTGCTGCAAATATCCCAGGTGCAACATTTCTCTTACATACAATTTCCATTGATCCTTGCTGATTTCTTTGCCAATACCATAAGTTTTTATGGACTGGTGTTCTGTTCTTGTGGTACTACTTCCTCTTAAAAAATCAATTACATAATTGATTCCGAATCTACCATTCAGGCGGCTGACGGCACTTAATAATTTTTGTGCCTCGATGGTTGCATCTGACTTTTCTTCTTCACTTAAACACACATCGCAACTGCCACAATAAGGTGGAGCGGCTTCGTCAAAATAGTTTAATAAATATTGGCGCCTGCACCGTCTCGTTGAACACAATGCTGCCATCTGGTCCAGCTTTTTCAGCATGATTTTCGATTGGGCTTCATTGCCTTCTATCGTTGCAAAACTCTTAAGTTTAAAAACATCCGCAGCGCTATAAAATAAGATCGCTTCGCTATCCAATCCATCTCTGCCGGCACGACCCGTTTCCTGGTAATACCCTTCAATATTTTTAGGTAGATCTACATGCACTACAAAGCGGACATTGCTTTTATTGATGCCCATTCCAAAGGCGATTGTAGCCACCATTATTTTTATTTCATCCCGTAAAAATTGCTCCTGGTTGGCTTCCTTAATATTTTTTTCCAATCCAGCATGGTAGGCTGCTGCCGCATAGCCTTCGTCTCTTAAGTCGGCGGCCAGCTTTTCTGTAGAATTTCTACTGAGGCAATAAATGATGCCGCTATCCTCTCTGTGGGCAGATAAATACTTAAACAACTGGGGTAAATAATTTTTCTTTTGTTTAATGAAAAAACTGATGTTAGGCCGGTTAAACGAATTTTCAAAAACGGTGTAATTGGTTACTTCCAGTTTTTGAATGATATCCTTTTTGGTAAGCTGATCGGCAGTAGCGGTTAAGGCAATGATGGGCGTGTTGGGGAACTGTTTTTTTAACTGGCCCAACACGAGGTATTCCGGTCTGAAATCATGACCCCAATGACTGATACAATGGGCTTCATCTATTGCAAAAAGGGATACGTTGATATCTTTTAAATAGGCCAGTAAACTATTCTGTCCGAGGAGTCTTTCGGGTGCTACGTACAATAATTTCAACTGATTATTCTTCAACCGCTGAATGATAAATGATTGTTCAGAACCCGATTGTGAAGAGTTTAAAAATGCAGCGGGAACACCATTTAATTTTAATGCATCTACCTGGTCTTTCATCAATGCAATCAATGGAGAAACAACAATGGCTACTCCTTCAAAAACCAGTGCCGGTATCTGGTAGCACAATGATTTACCGCCGCCTGTTGGCATCAGTACAATGCTGTCATTTTTTGCCAGCACATTCTCAATAATTTCCTGCTGGTTGTGCCGGAAATCATTGTAGCCGAAATATTGTTGCAGGGCCTGCCGGATGTCCATGATTGCTGATTGTTTTTAAATTGATCCGGGCAAAGTTAAAACAGTAAAATTGGTATCGGGATAAATGATTGGATTGGGGACAATTTTAATTTTTTAAGATCGTAGAGCTTGCTGTTTTTGGAAGTTGCATTTATTTCGAAACTTTGCCTCCCCAGCCGGCGGGCTGCGAGGCCCCTCCCCGAAAGGGAGGGTAGCTTTGGAACGCCGCTGCTTTTGCTTCTTTCAACATTTCGACTACGCTCAATGCCATGCTGCGCATTTTCTGAATACCGACTTCGTCATTACCGAACCAAAACCTATCTGCCGAATGCAATCAGTCAGGGGGCAGCTTATCCAGTTACTGGTTTAAATTCAATGCATGATTCGTAGACCAATTATTTTGGAAACAACTTTTATAATCAATGAGTTTCTACAAAGGGGTAACTCCTCCGAAGTTTTTTTTTACCACATTACTCTTCAATTATCCTTCAGCCACGATTGTTGAATAATCTTCGTTTAATGGCCGCCCATTGCTGCAAAAGTACAACGGAGCCAATAGCTATCGGCTGACACAACGATGTTGAGTAAAGTTCTCATGCCGGCGCAAAAAATATTTCGGTCGAAATCCCGAAGCATTTCGGGAATGCCCATGAAATACTACCACCTGTAAACAAATACACTTTCTTTTGCTGAACCTCACCAGTTATTTATCTTTTTTATTACTCTATTGTTTAAATAGAGTAATAAACATCAAAACCTAATACCGTCCTACATTACATCATTTTACAAAAATATTTTTTAAATTTTATTTGGAAGTTTAAAAATGCTAACCATATCTTTGTAACTGTTCTTCAGTTATCACTTATCAAGAAAGGCAGAGGGTAATGGCCCGTTGAAGCCTTGGCAACCTATCCGGATTTTATGGGATAAGGTGCCAATTCCATCCCGATTGTCTCGGGAGAGATAAGTCAGATTCACAGCTTAAAATATCTACACAAAATATTAAAAGCTCATCTGATTTATCGGGTGAGCTTTTTTGTTTTTACTCCATTTACTTCGGGGAGAAACGAACAGCTCAACCGATAATAATTATTCTTGATGATGATTGCGGCAATTCATTTACAATCACATTAAACACTTCCTGCGGGAAGAAGGAGGACCAAACATGAGCAACGCAACACAACTTTTACACAGCATTCCGGTAGATCTCTGTATAAGCGTTGGTATATGATAGCCTGATAAGACTTGGTGTTAGACTTGAAGAAGTGTAAGATTTAGGGCAGGCTGTTGAAAAACAACGGCAATAATTATTGCAAAAAAATTAGATTTACTCTCAACAACTAAACTATAATTATGGAACCTGGTAAACAATTGAATATTGGCCTTTTTGGCTTTGGTGTAGTAGGAAAAGGATTGTATGATGTGCTGCACAATACAGCCACACTTCAATCGACCATCAAGAAAATTTGTATTAAAAACGCCGATAAAAAAAGAAGTATTGCTGCAGAAAATTTCACCAATGATGCAACTGTATTGTTGGATAATGAAGACATCAATGTGATTGTTGAATTGATTGATGATTCAGATGCAGCATTTGACATTGTGAAGACTGCTTTGCAAAAAGGGAAGGCAGTGGTGAGTGCCAATAAGAAAATGATTGCAGAACATTTTGAGGAATTACTTGAACTGCAGCAGGAATTTAAAACGCCTTTTTTATACGAAGCTTCCTGTTGTGCCAGTATGCCGTTGATCCGCAATCTGGAAGAATATTACGACAATGATCTGTTACAATCTTTTCGTGGAATCATCAATGGTTCTACCAATTTTATTTTAACCAAAATATTCCAGGAGCAACTGGAGTTTGATAAAGCCTTACTGATGGCGCAGCAACTGGGCTTTGCAGAAAGTAATCCCAAACTGGACATTGGTGGATTTGATGCAGCCAATAAACTCAGCATTTTACTGGCGCATTCCTTTGGCGTAATTGCATCAACTGATAAATTTATTTTTAATGGTATTGAAAATATTTCATTGCCCGATGCCATTGTTGCCAAAGAAAAAAGATTCAGCATTAAGCTGGTGGCCAATGCACAAAAATTAAAGAACGGAAAACTGGCGGCCTTTGTATTGCCGCAGTTTGTAACCGAAGCGGATGACCTTTATCATGTACAAAACGAATTCAATGCGGTAACTACTGAAAGTACTTTTGCGGATAAACATTTCTTTAAAGGCAAGGGCGCCGGTGCATTTCCTACAGCCTCTGCGGTGTTGAGTGATATTTCTGCATTGCGGTACAATTACAAGTACGAATACAAGAAAATCTACCATGAAACGGATACTGAATTAACCAATGATTATTACTTAAAAGTATTTGTAAGTGTGGATGATTTTGGTAAAATAAATAAAGACGATTTTGAATGGATTGAAGAGTGGCATAACGGACTTCAATACAGTTGGCTGGTTGCCATTGTACATGCACACAAACTAATTAAAAGCAATTGGTGGAGAGAAGCAGGGGTATCATTGATCGTGTATCCTGAATCGATTGTAGACAACGTTGACTATAAGAATATAAGTAAGAGAAGTTTGCAATTGGCTGGTGTAGTTTAAGCCAGCGCACATAAAAAGCCCGCATGCAACAACTGAATTTTCAGCATTGCATGCAGGCTATTTTATTAATACAACTTATTGAGAAATGTAATTTTGTAAATGTGAAATCGTTTCTTTTTGAGTAGCTATAATTGCAGTTACCACATCGGTAATAGAGATAACGCCAGATACTTTTTCACCACTCACTACCGGTAGATGGCGAATGTGTTTTTCACTCATCAGCTCCATACATCTTTCAATACTATCATCAGGTGAAACTGAGATTACCTTCTCGGTCATAATCTCCTTAACGAGCGTATCATTGGAAGATTTACCTTTCAATACAATTTTTCTGGCATAGTCTCTTTCGGAAAAAATTCCTAATAATTGTCCTTCTTCAATTACCAGCAAAGCACCGATGTTTTTTTCGCCCATCGCCTTTAATGCATCTAATACAGTTAGGCCACTTGTGATGGAATACACATCACTACCTTTAGATTTTAAAATGTCTGAAACTTTCATACTCAATTGTTTTAAATCGTTAATCAAAGAAATTTGTTTAACCGCAATTAAGCCTGGCTACAAATCGTTTGAACATGAAGATACTAAAGTGAACTTAAAAAATAAAAATGTTTTTGTTCAGCAACAACCACAACTCCTTCATTTTATAGATAGATGCAGCTACTTAATAAAATCACCGGCCTTATAAATGATCCGGTAACAATTAAATAACAGAAGAAGGCTTTCGTTCAGGTCAACCAGCATGTTGCAACACCTGTAATACAGTGCCATACAACACTTCCGCTCCCAATGCCAGGTCTTGGTAGCTGGCATATTCCAGAGGGTTGTGACTGATGCCATCCTTGCAACGGATGAAAATCATTCCATAATCGCAGGCGTAGGACAAAGCCAATGCATCATGAAAAGGTCCGCTCATTAATTCAGGTGCCTGCAACCCGGCAGCCTTGCATTCCGAATGGATAATGGTTTTGATCCAATTGGCACAATACCTTGGTTCGCTATTGGTATCTTCTGCTATCTCAAAGGTTAAGGAATGTTTTTGGGTTATGGATGAAATACGCTCCCGTAACTGTTTTTCGTAACGGTTGCGTCTTTCCAGATCTATGTCCCGCAGGTCAACGGTAAACGTTACCTCTTCTGGGATGATATTGCGGGAGGCAGGAAAAATTTGCAAGGTTCCAACCGTACCAACCGTTGGTGCGCCCGGAATTTGGCTGGCAATCTCATTTACCGCAAGGATAATTTCTGCAGCACCTACCAACGCATCTTTGCGGATGGGCATTGGCACCGAACCGGTATGTCCGGCCATGCCTTTCAATTTCACCGTCCACCACAATGGACCTGAAATGCCGGACACCACTCCTATTGGATGATTGCCTATATCTAAAATTGGGCCTTGCTCAATGTGCAATTCAAGGAAACAAAAGATGCTGCCGGCGGCATATTCAGAGGCTTTGAATTTGGCAGGATCGCAGCCAAAATCTTTCAGCGCCTGCTCCCTTGTGATGCCATCTTTATCAGTTCTTTGCAACTCACCTTCTTCCAGTTTACCAAGTATTCCCCTTGAACCAAATAGCCCTTTATTAAAACGCCAACCCTCTTCATCTGCAAAAGAAATTACTTCAATGCTTCTTTCGGGTCTGGTGTTATTCTCTGTTAGCGTTTTCACCGCTTCAATGGCACAAAGCACGCCCGCTACGCCATCAAAGCGGCCACCATAAGGTTGCGAATCCAAATGAGAACCCATCATCAAAACGGGTAGCGCAGGATTAATCCCCTGCAGATGTCCTATTAAATTGCCGAAGTTGTCAATACGGGTTGTCATACCTGCATCCTTCATCCAACTAGCGGCCAATTCAAAGCCTTGCTTTTCCAGTGCAGTCATGGTGGGCCTGCAGGTGCCGGTTTCGCCTATTCTACCAATCAGGCTCATGGCTTCAAAATGTTGTTGTAAGCGGGCAGCGTTTATTTTCATCTTTCACTGATGGCAATGATTTTTTTCACTGCATGCTGATGAAGATAACTAAAAATGTTTAATGGGGAGAAGGGGATAAAAGAAAATACAGTCCAGACTGTCGCATAACCAGATTATGTAAACATTACTTTCATCTGCATTGAAACGAACTTTTACAACAACTTTTGCGAAGTAGATCTAGTCTATAATTTATTTTTCAGACTGCTCCATGGACCGCCATTGTGAACCACTTCGTAACCACTTGCCTTTAGTAAACTCTTTGCAGAGGCGCTTCGCATTCCAGAGGCACAACAGGTGATGATTGGTTTGCTTTTATTTTTCAGCTTATTGAAATTATTCCGGAGTTGATCTACAGGAATATTAACAGCACCCTTGATATGGCCGCCATCATATTCGCCTTTGCTGCGAACATCTAAAACAATGGCGCCTTCTTTTACCAATTGTGCGTAATCGATTTTTGGTCCAAACCCAAATAAACTTTTTAATGCGTTGATCATATTTATAATGTATTAGTTTTTATATTTTCTAAAACACAAATTTACAACCGCATAAAAAACTGCTGCGTTACAAATGTTACAAACAAAAAAAATTAGCCTTTATTCAAAAGCTGCTCTTCCATTGCTATAAAATCGGCATTGAGCAAAGTGGTAATAGTACCTGCTTTGCCATCTCCAATTATGGTCTCATCAATCTGGTAAATGGGTAAGAGTCTTTTGGTGGTACTAGTCATAAAAACTTCTGCGGCTGTTTTTATTTCATCGAGGGAAACGGCCCTAACATCAACCGTATATTTTTTTGCAGCCAGTTGTAATAATTGCTTCCGGGTGATACCGTGTAGTACATTTTCAGCAGGCGTTACAATCGTGCAATCTTGAGTGACCATAAATACATTCGCCCTGGGAAATTCAGTAACAGTTCCGTTTTTATAATACAATACATCCGCAGCCTGCTGCTCTTTTACTTTCTGCTGCAGCCAGACGCCCATTAAGTAATTGATTGATTTTACTGTAGGTAATTCCCGCTGGTGCTCATGCGTAATTACTTTTATTCCTGATGCACACTGATCGGGTGATAGTTCCTTTAATCTTTGTTGCAGTATGATTAGGTTGGGCGCTGTAGCCGGTTCATAACCATCCAGGGAATACCCGCCTGTAAGGATCATTTTTATGCCGGATGATGGCTCGCTGTTTTGTTTTATTAATTCATAAATGATGGCTGTAAGTTCTTCTTTTGTGTGGGCAAGTTGCAAACGGAGCGCTGCCGCTGAATTGAAAAACCGATCAAGGTAATCTTCTAAAAAAAGTGGTACATAATTACGGGTACGAAAAAAATCAAAAACGCCAAAACCCCGTTGGATGGCAAGATCGCTTACCTGTAGCGTGGCATTTTCTTCTGCTATAAAATGACGGTTGATGTATGCTAGCATAAGTTGATGTTTGGGTATTGGGTGATTAAGAAGATCTGTAAAAAAAATTAGCCATTTCAAAACCTGTGCGGCATTGAATGGGCGCAAAGGAACGCAAAAAGGCGTATTTGTTGCTTACATTTTAATAAGCAGGGAGCAAGGGCAGCAGTAATTTTAATTACCAATTCTTTTGGTTACACCGATTTTCGCCAAAACGAAAGAATTTCACAAAAGCACCTATCCTATCCTATCCTTTGATTTCATCTCATCCTTGACACGTTTTACAACAGCATCCCCAAAAACACAAAGACCTGAATTGAAAATTATCAAGGCCAACGTTCCGTACCAAAACCATGACTGCCCACCAGCCTTATTAGCACCAGCATCTATTGCCATTGACAATCCTGCTCCTACTAATACCAGGCCGATTGGAGCCTGCCAGAGCCAACTTTTTATTTTTAATTTCATCATTCTAAAATACAAGATTTATTTTAACTACTTGTTGTGTGTGTGATTGAATGTTTGTTAAGCTGTTTGGTAAAGTTTTAGGAATGCGTTTAATGGTATGGGAAAAGAAAAAATATTGAATTGTTTGAATGGGTTGCAAACTTTCGCATAGTTTTAAGTTGGCATCAATTCAACAGTTTTTTAGGCGACTACCTCCTTCTATTATAACACTTGGCAAGCATGAATATTATTGTAGTAGTAATTATATTTATTGGAATTATCAGTTGGTTTACAATGGATTATAAGAAAGTAAAAAAGAAGAAAGACGTTGCCCAAATGGTAAACAAATAACAAAATAGAAATTTACCTGAAGATATAATGACAAACCAATTTCTATTCAAGGCAAAGTTCGAGAAAAACTAAATCTAACTATTTTCAAATGCCAGAATTGTGGATTTAGTTGGAACAACACTTACGAATACAATCAAAATACTAATTAATCTTTCATCTCATTTTAATATTCCTTCAAAAAATCACTGTTGCCAAAAAAGAATTTTATGACACATATGGCATTGGCTCTAACAACATTGGCCTTCACTAATTGAACCATTGGAATGAGTAACAAACCAAAAGCTATGAAACCCGTTAAAAAAATTCCGGTGAAGAATATTTATTCGCTTCTGGGAATTTGCAAATTATTGCCTTTCCAATATTCCAAAGCCGCTACCCGGCTTAGCTGTACCAAATGCACAAGGATAATGGTAATTATTTTTTTATTTACCCGGATTCAACAAATGCTTCTACTCTATAACGATAGCTGATTAAAACCCGAATTATATTGAGTGCACTTCATTTTTTCAATCCTGCGAATGGGTTAATGCTACACACGATTTTTTTCATATTACCACCTTTGGTTGTCGGTAAGAACAACAACGGGGGTGTATAGAATTGCAACAAAAAGATGGTGCATTTAAAATTATCGGAAGGGTTACCAACCTTGTTTAGATTCTTTTCTACTAACAACCACTTATAAAAAGGTTGGCAACCCTGTACCGAGCTGCCACAATTTTAAATACGCCCACAAAAGATTAAGTCAATCTTTTAATTTAAAAAGCATACCCAAAGCTTATTTGTACCTGAGGCAGTATTCCAGATTGTTTATCAGTATTGTTATACTGCGTTCCAGTGTTGAAATTAGAAATTTTATTGGTGGAATTATAATAAGCCATGCCACCGCTTGCCTCAAAAGAAAAACCACTTTTAAAAATCCAGTTATGCCCAAATACAAATCCGGCGCTAAACTGGGTAATATTATCAGAATATTTTGAAGTGAACACTTGTGGAGGATTACCATAACTGTACGAACTTTCATCTTTTAAAAAACCAATTTTTGCAATGGGAGAAATAAACAACCCATTGATACCTGTTCTATTCTTAGAGATATATTTACGATAGGCAATATTGAAACCTACACCGTTTGTTTTATCATTATCGTAAGATCTGAACCTTGGTAAAAACCCTAATTGAAGGGATTCATTTTTGCCTATCTTTTTTTCCCAGCTTATCGAAAATGGAAATTCATCTGTATCAAAAAAAGTATTTATACCGAGCTTCAATATTTGAGTATGATTATCAGATCGACGGTTAGGTGATTGAGAAAAAGAAGTAACGGAAATAATTAAAAATACAGCGATTAAGGTTTGTACTTTTTTCATAAATTAATTTTTAAGTAAATATAGGTTTAGGTACTACTTTACTATTATTTTAAATGGTAATGTTATTGTATAATTATCAGAGTGTAAGGTAAACATAAAACCACGGGTAAAAGTTACCATTAAAAAAAGATAATGAATGTGTACTTCTGTTTCGTTTTTAAAAATACAGTATACAACCTACACACCAATCGCCAGTAAAGCCACCTAGTCGCAAGGCTACTGCGCTGTTTCTCCCCGTGACTAATGCCGGTTATATCAATTCGCTACAACTAATTTAATAATACCATTCACTGAGTTGAGCCTCCTATTGCCAGCAACCAACACCTGGTGCCAGTTAGTATGCAAATAGTAAGACAATAACACCAAAATTTTAATAGGAAGGCGTTACAATTTAAACACAAAACGCAGGGAGAACTTCCTTATAATTAATTGTACAAGTCCCGATAAAAAATTCGGATGCTGTTGTTACGCTTTAATCAGTAAGCGACGCAACAATACTGCTATGAAATTCAACCGCCCGGACAAAAAATATTCTTGTGAAATTGTATTGCAAACTCAATGGTCATTCAGCGGCAGCCCCAGCCGTTGGTAATCTTTCCAATTCAGGTAGTCAGGAGCTACCCGCTTTTCTTCCATAGTGATACATTCTGTAACCGGACAAATGAGTTGACAAAGATTACAGCCTACACATTCTTCTTCTTTGATGGTGTAAGTATTGTAAGGTTTACCATATTCAAGGTTGATGGATTGATGTGAGGTGTCTTCGCAGGCGATGTAACACAGTCCGCAGCGGATGCATTTATCGGGATCAATTTTAGCCACATGATGGTAGTTGATATCCAACTCTTCCCACTGCGTAATTTTTTCGATCGACTTGCCAATGAAATCATGGAGGGTGTTAAAGCCTTTTTCGTCCATCCAGTTATTGAGGCCTTCGCACATGTCTTCAATAATTCTAAAGCCATGCGTCATAGCAGCCGTACACACTTGTACGTTAGTGGCACCAAGCAACATAAACTCTACTGCATCCCGCCAGTTACTAACGCCGCCAATACCCGAAATGGGCACCCCGGAAGTAACCGGATCCTGCGCAAGAGTGGTTAGCATTTTTAACGCAATGGGCTTTACTGCAGGTCCGCAATAGCCGCCAAAAACAGATTTACCTGCCACATAGGGATTAGGCACCAGCGTATCTAAATCGATACCGGTTACAGACTGTATAGTATTAATTAGTGACAATGCATTGCTACCGGCTTCTACACATGCTTTCCCCGTTGGCACCGGCGAATGCACATTGGGCGTGAGCTTGGTAATGACCGGAATGGTTGCTTTTTCCATTACCCATTCTACAACCATTCTGGCAATTTCAAGATCCTGCCCTACGGTTGCACCCATGCCTCTTTCCGTCATGCCATGCGGACAACCAAAATTTAACTCCAATCCATGGGCACCAGTATCTTCTACTTTTTTAATCAGTTCATGCCAGCTATTACGATCGTTGTCTGCCATTAGTGAAACCACCATCGCCCTGTCGGGGAAAAGTTTGATACACTCTGTAATTTCTTTTAAGTTGATATCGAGCGGACGATCACTGATGAGTTCAATGTTGTTAAAACCCATTACTTTTCCACCATTAAAATTTACAGCCGAGTACCTGGAAGAAACATTTTTCACTTGTGTGCCAAGCGTTTTCCAAACCACGCCGCCCCAGCCTGCTTCAAAAGCACGCAGCACATTGTACTTTTTATCGGTAGGCGGTGCACTCGCTAACCAAAATGGATTGGGCGATTTGATGCCGAGGAAATTTGCGCTGATGTCTGCCATAGTTTTATAAATTTAGGTAACTTTATTAAAATTTTGAAAATGGAAATGCTGGTAGAAAATATTGAAAAAAATTACACCATAAAAGAGTACTTATCTCTTGAAGATGCATCGTCCGAAAAACATGAATTTTATAATGGTAAAATAATCAAAATGTCAGGCGCTAAACCCAACCACATTTTAATTGCCGCTAATATTATTACCGCACTTAACAATAGTTTAGAAAAATAAGAAAAAGAATATTTTGTATTAACAAGTGACTCTAAAATTTACAACCCCAGATTAAATAGTTTTTTATATCCGGATGCTGTTGTCATTTGTGAAACCATCGAATTATACCCCGGTTCTGCTACTGTTATCACCAATCCATTACTAATTGTAGAAGTACTATCTCAATCAACAGAAGAACACGACCGTACCGGCAAATTTTACGACTATAAATTAATACCCAGTTTTAAAGAATATGTGTTGGTATGGCAAACCATTCCATCAGTAACAGCTTCTTATAAAATTGCGGACCGCACCTGGCAGGACACGGAGGCCGAAGGTCTTGATAGTTCAATTTATTTACAAAGTATCGACTGCAGCATTGATTTGAAAAAAATATACCGGGGAATTAAATTTTAAGAAATGCACAGATTGCTGCTGCTCCATCCTTCCCTGCCTGCACTGCATCCACTACTTCTTTACCTCCATTCACCGCATCACCACCTGCGAATACACCGTTGATATTTGTTTCGCAATTTGAAGCGATGATAATTTTTCCATGGCTGTTTTCAATGCCTGCCTTTTGAATCAAGTCTTCAAAAGGGGTTTGCCCGGCTGCTTTGATTACCATATCTACATCGAGCGCAAATGTTTCACCGGTATCAACTGGTATGCGTCGACCACTTGCATCGGGTTCGCCCAATTGCATTTGACTACACACGAGCGCTGTTACTTTTCCATTATCGCCCATCACTTCTTTAGGCGCCGCCAGCCAAATAAATTTGCAACCATCCATTTTAGCAATGTCCAGTTCTGCCTGCGTGCATGGCTTTTCTTTTTCAGTTCTTCTATACACTAAGGTCACTTCTTTTGCACCCAGCCTTATGGCTTGCGTCGCTGCATCAATTGCCGTCATGCCCATTCCGATTACGGCCACTTTATCTCCTATTGCAACGTTGCTGTATCCCTGCTCTCTGATATCATAAATAAAGCTGAGTGCATCCACTACGCCTTCCAAGTCTTCGCCGGGGATGAATAATTGTCTTGCCAGTCCAACGCCAATACCGATATACACCGAATCGTAATCTTTTTGCAAATCTGCCAACAATAAATTGTTCCCCAGTTGCTGGTTGTATATGATTTCGATCCCTCCAATTCCGGTTATATAACATACTTCATCCAGGCAAAACTGTGGCGTTACCTTATATGCTGCAATGCCATAAGTCATCAACCCACCACCCTTACTTTCTTTTTCAAAAATCGTTACGTCTACGCCCTCCCGGCTAAGCATATGCGCACAACTTAGGCCTGCAGGACCAGCGCCAATTACGGCTACCTTTTTACCCGTTGACTGCTTGCGCTGAAATAACTGCCAGTTATTAACCATTGCTTTCTCAGTGCTGTAGCGTTGCAATTTTGCAATTGGTATTAGCTCCTCCTCCATCAAATTAAAAACGCAGGCTCCTTCGCAGAGTTTTTCTACCGGGCATACTTTGCTGCAACCTGCACCCATGATATTGCTTTCGAAAATGGTACGAGCTGAACCTTTGATATTTCCGGTAGTAATTTGTTTGATGAACTTAGGCACATCAATGCTGGTGGGACAACTCTTCGTGCAGGGTGCATCGTAGCAAAACAGGCAACGGTTGGCCTCTACCAATGCTGCATCTGCTGATTCAAACGGCGGATGTATATCACTGAAGTTTTGCTGGTATTGTTCGGTGGTTAACCTGTTATTTAGAATAGCCATTGGTGAGCATTAAGAGTTTTTCATAATCATTTATAACGGACAAGTTGCATTTATAGTTCAGTTATCTTACTGTAAGTTTCCGGTCTTCTATCCCTGAAAAACTGCCATTTACTTCTTACTTCATCAATCAGATCCAGGTCGAATTCAGCAATTAAAAGTTCATCATTTTTGTCGCCGGCCTGTGCAAATATTTGCCCCCGGGGATCCACAAAATAACTAGTTCCATAAAATTCTCCAAGGTTCCAGGGAGCTTCTATTCCTACCCGGTTGATGCAACCCATAAAATACCCATTGGCTACCGCATGAGCCGGCTGCTCCAGTTTCCAAAGGTATTGCGATTGGCCTACCGTGGTTGCTGATGGATTGTAAACAATCTCCGCCCCATTCAATCCAAGGCATCTTGCACCATCCGGAAAATGGCGATCATAACAAATATAAACACCCACTTTGGCGTACTTTGTCTGAAAAACCGGATAACCCAAATTACCTGGCTTAAAAAAAAATTTCTCCCAAAAACCACCGGTATGCGGTATGTGATTCTTCCGGTATTTACCTAAATAAGTCCCATCGGCATCTATCACTACCGCAGTATTATACAAAACGCCGGACTGCTCTTTTTCGTATACCGGCACTATTATTACCATATTGTAATGCCTTGCAAATTCGGCCATCCTATCCGTGGTTGGCCCCGGCACTGATTCTGCAGATGCATACCATTGGGCATCCTGCCCCGGACAGAAATAAGGTGTATTAAATATTTCCTGCAGGCATAAAATCTGTACACCCTTTTCACCAGCCTCCCTGATAAACGGAACATGTTTCTGAAACATCGCCTCCTTGATTTCATCGATGGTTCCTTCGCCCTCTGTTTTGGGCAGGCTCATTTGTATGAGGCCTGATTTGATGATGCGTGGCATATATTTTATGTTTTGGTTTTGTGGGAACACGCCGCGGCGTGTTCCTACGTTTAATCCCTGGAATTCTTAAATTTTACCTTCCACCTTATTTCTTTTTATATATTTTCCATTCCCCTTTTCTACCAAACAGTTACCATCAGCGATCACCACCTTACCACGCAACAAAACGGTTTTAGTTTTTCCTGTCACCTGCCACCCTTCATAGGCTGAATAATCGGTATTCATGTGGTGCGTAGCAGCGCTGATGGTGTGTTGCTCATTGGGATCAAACAATACAATGTCTGCATCCGCACCCGGTGCTATGCAGCCTTTGCGGGGATGCATCCCAAATATCTTTGCCGGGTTGGTACTCAATACATCTACAAATTTATGGAGGGTAATTTTTCCCTTTCTTACCCCTTCGCTATACAGCAATTCAACCCTGTGTTCAATGGCAGGATGCCCGTTGGGTATCTTTGAAAAATCATCCTTGCCCATTAATTTTTGTTCCCATTTAAATGGACAATGATCCGTTGCCACCACCTGTACCAGTCCCTGGTTGATGCCTGCCCATAAAGCCGCCTGGTCTTTCTTTTCCCGCAATGGCGGACTCATTACCCACCTGGCTCCTTCAGCCTCATTTTCGTACAAAGATGCATCCAGCAATAAATATTGAATACAGGTTTCAGCAAAAACTTTTTGATTGCTGCGGTTATTATTTCTTACAGCGTTTAGCGCACCCTCGCAGGTCATGTGTACGATGTAGCCCGGACAACCGGTGTAGCCTGCAATGCCTGCAAATCTTTCAGAAGCTTCTGCTTCCGTGATCTCCGGTTGCGAGAGATAATGATAAATCGGTGCGAGCTTTCCTTCAGCCCGGTGCCGGGCAATTAAAAAGTCAATCATGTCGCCGTTGGTAGCATGCACCGTTACCATGCCACCTCTTTCCTTTACTTCATTCATCAGGCCCACCATCTGTTTATCATCAATCATCAACGCACCTTTGTAGGCCATAAATATTTTAAACGAAGTAATACCTTCTTGCTCTACCAGGTGAATGATCTCTTTGCAGGTTTGCTCATTAAAATCTGTAACGGCCATGTGAAAACCATAATCGCCAATAGCATTACCTTTCGCTCTTCCACTCCATGCATCATACGCTTCGTATAAGGAGTGGCCTTGCGATTGCAAAATAAAATCAATCACGGTAGTAGTGCCTCCGTGCAATGCAGCCCGGGTACCGGTTTCATAATTATCACTGGAGAAGGTACCCATAAAAGGCATTTCCAAATGCACATGCGGATCAATGGCTCCCGGAAAAACCAACAGGCCCGTTGCATCTATTTCCTGATCGGCTTTCACCACCAAGTTTTTACCAATGGAGGCAATGGTTTCACCTTCAATAAAAATATCTCCGGTATAATTGTCCGACGCAGTAATGATGTTGCCGTTTTTTATTAAAATGCTCATAATTTATATTTAAACTTAACTAATTATAAATATTCAACTACTGTCGTGACAGCTTTAATTTGGAAGGGATTGCTTCTCCTGGTGAGTCACCCTTTGGGGGTGACTCACCAGGAGAAGCCGCAAAATAGTACGTCACTATATCCGTTACATGACACTACTAATTTAATGCGTTTTGATTTAGTATTGTATTCTTCCTGTTGCTGCATGTTAATTTCAGCGTTATTGTTGGATAACAAGCAGCAATATTTCAATCAACATCCTTGCGTCGCACTCTTGTACCGTATACCTATGAGGATCTTTAATTGTGTTTTGTAAAAGACATAGTGTGCCTGCGACACTCTAAAAAAATTTTATCCGTTAATGCTACCAAGCTGCAGTGCCTAACGGCACAATTTTTCAGCCTCGGATAATAGTTAATTTTTTTTACGTCTCATCATCAGCCAATAACTAATGCCGCTAACAAAAAAAACCAACAAACCAGGCATAACTATACAAGTGAATAATCCAGGAAGACATGGCCGTTTCGCTGATTA
This sequence comes from Ferruginibacter sp., assembly GCA_041740215.1. Lineage (GTDB taxonomy): Bacteria > Bacteroidota > Bacteroidia > Chitinophagales > Chitinophagaceae > Ferruginibacter. Next base: position 3,104 of record JBGSMI010000252.1, on the reverse strand, counting down.
ATTTTATCTGTACCAGAAAGCCCGGCACATTTGGTAAAATGCCCAGCAACAAAGCAATGATGGCGGCAGTGTTAAACCCATTTCCAAAACTGTATTCACCCTTCACTTTATACAATTCGCCTACCTGCAACTGTTGCTTACGGATAAAATAATAATCAACAATCATGATGCCGCCAATAGGCCCAAGCAAACTTGAATACCCTACCAGCCAGGTAAAAATATAACCGCCCGGATCTGCGATTAACTTCCAGGGAAAAATTAAAATTCCAATAATGCCCGTGATAAATCCACCCAATCTAAAATTGATTTTCTTTGGAGCCAGGTGTGCAAAATCATTGGCCGGACTTACAATATTTGCAGCAATATTGGTTGCCAGTGTAGAGATGGCTACTGCCACCATTGCTACACTCACCAGCAACTTGCTTTCAAACTTTCCGGCCAATACCAGCGGGTCCCAGATAGTAGTTCCGTAAACAATGGTAGTAGCTGACGTAACCACCACGCCTATAAAGGAGAACAAAGTCATAGAAGCAGGCAATGCTACTGCCTGTCCTGCTATCTGTGCTTGTTGACTTTTTGCGTACCTCGTAAAGTCTGGTATGTTTAACGAAAGCGTTGCCCAAAAACCAACCATGCCAGTAAGCGCCGGAAAGAAGAAATGAAAGAACTCTCCTGATGTCGCAAACCTGGATGGCTGCTCTAAAATTGGACCCAATCCATTGCCCGCTTTGATGGCCCAAAATAACAAAGCCAATGCCGCGAAAGGCAAAAAGAAAGCTTTAAATACCAATAGCTTTTTAATGCTCTCTACCCCAAGGTAAACCACATACATATTCAGCAACCAGAATAAAAAAAAGCAAATGGCAGGTCCGGTTTGCAATTCCCAACTAACGGGGAAAATCTGTGGCAATGTATCCAATGCAGGAAACCATAAATGAAACATTTGAAATAAAGCAAACCCACCAATCCAGGTCTGGATACCAAACCAACCACAGGCAACAATGGCCCTTAGCACCGCCGGAATATTTGCACCGATGGTACCAAAACTGGCTCTTGCAAAAACAGGAAATGGAATGCCATATTTGGCTCCGGCATGTCCATTTAAAATCATCGGAATTAGTACCACGGTATTGCCGATAAAAATAGTCAATATCGACTGCCACCAATTCATACCGCCTTCAATCAATGAACTGGCCAGCATATAGGTTGGAATACACAAGCTCATGCTGATCCATAACGCTGCATAATTCCAGGTGCCCCAACTTCTTTTGGACGCCGGTATTGGCGCAAGGTCATTACTGTATAAATGAGACGATTGTAATTCTTCAGTTAGCATTTCTTCCAGGTGTATGAGTTGGTTGATGGTTGATGGTTGATGGTTGATGGTTTATGAATTGATGGTGAATCACTGTGGTTGACGTAAGGTGGTTAAGTGTTGGTTGGGGACATCTGCTGTGGCTCATGGTCAATGGTCAATCAGATAAGCATTGCTGTTTTCGCCATTGATCATTCATCATTCATCATTCACCATTCACCCGATCAAATTACATATTCATCCGCAATGGCAATGGCCTTGCTAATAATTGCAAGTCCTTCATCAATCTGTTCTTTGGTAACAATTAATGGTGGAGCTATAAAAATATAATTCCACCTTACAAAAGTGTACATACCGAGCTCTTTTATTTTTGCGGCTACCTTGTTCATGATCTCCATTTCATCAGGCTTTGCATTGAATGGCGCCATGGGTTCCTTCGTGGTCCTATTTTTTACCAGTTCAATACATCCCAATAAACCGGTATTTCTAAAATCGCCGATGGAGGGATGTTTTTGTTTCATCAGCTCCACCTGCTCATTTACGTATTGGCCCATCAAAATAGCATTTTCAATGAGGCCATCCTCCTCATAAATTTTTAATGTTTCCAATGCGGCTGCACAGGCAACCGGATGGGCAGAATAGGTGAGTCCCAATGCCAACATGGTATCATCATATCGGGCCGCAATGGTATCACTCACCATTAAACACCCAAAGGGCAGATAACCACAGGTAAGCCCTTTGGCCATTGCAATCATATCCGGCACAATGCCATGATTTTGAAAACCGAACCATTGGCCGGTGCGGCCAAAGCCACTCATCACTTCATCCATAATTAACAGGATGCCATGGCGGTTGCAGATTTCTTTTACCCCCTTTAAATAATCCTTCGGATATTTCAGGCAACCGGATGTTCCGGATTCTCCTTCGAGCAAAATGGCGGCGATATTGGCCGGGCCCTCATAAGCGATGATGCGTTCCATCTGCTCAATGGAATCTTTTAATAATAGATCTTCCCCATGCGGATAACGATATGCATAAGGTAAATCGAAATGTACAAAATTGGGCGCCTGTTGTGCATCGGCCGGCAATTTCCTTGGATCGCCACTAGCTGACATTGCACCGTAAGAAGATCCATGATAAGACTGATAGCGGGTTAAGATTTTATGCCGCCCTGTGTACATGCGTGCAAGCTTGATGGCATTCTCCATGGAAGTGGCGCCACATAAAGTGAAGAAAGCCTTATTCAAATCACCGGGACATATTTCCGCTAATTTTTTTCCAAGGTCACCTCTCACTTTAGTTACACAGCCCGGCGTTACATAACTGATTTCCTGCATTTGCTTCACCACAGCTTCGGTTATGCGCTGATCGCCATGACCAATGTTTACGTTCATCAATCCACTTGAAAAATCGATGTAACGTTTGCCATCGTAATCATACAGGTAAACGCCTTTCCCATATTGAACGGCTATCGGATCAATGCCTTTTTGTTTGCTCCACGAAAAGAGGGTGTAATCGAGACTGTCCTGAATGGCCCCCCTGCCCCCCGAAGGGGGAAGCCCCCCCTGCCCCCCGAAAGGGGGTTCTTTAGTCTCTGATGAAGCCCCCCTGCCCCCCGAAGGGGGGTTCCCGGTCTCTGGTGATTTTAATGGCTTGCTTGTTTCGTTCAGGCCCCCCTGCCCCCCGAAAGGGGGTTCTTTGGTCTCTGGTGATATTAAGGGATTGCTTTTTTCTTCCAGGCCCCCCTGCCCCCCGAAAGGGGGTTCTTTGGTCTCTGATGATTTTAATG
>JBGSMI010000225.1:0-5059 GCA_041740215.1 Ferruginibacter sp. | reverse complement strand
GGTGTTCACCTCTTCCCATACCGAACAGAGAAGTTAAGCCCCTTATGGCCGATGGTACTGGTATTCCAACCGGGAGAGTAGGTAGCTGCCATATTCATTTAATCAAGCCTTTACATCTTTTGTAAAGGCTTTTTTTATGCCCTTCTGGGTCCCGTGAAGTAGATTTTGATGATGTTATTTTAGACTCGTTATGCACGATTGTGCTTTTATGAATAAATCATAATTTGGTAATAGTTTCAAGTTGGCTTTAATCAACCAAATCATGAAAGTTATAATTGTATGCAGTGATGTTCCTGGAAACTAAGCATCTATAACGTTACTTTGTTCTACCTCACCTACCAAAAATACACTGCCACATACTACAATCATATCTTTCTTATACGCATGTTGTTTTGCTGAATGTATGGCGTCATTCACATCATCAAAATAGTTGCCTATTAGTCCAAATTCATTCGCTTTTATTTGCAATTCATTTGCAGCAAGTGCCCTGGGAATATGTGCGTTGGTGAAATAGTAAGTTGCTTCTTTTGGTAACATTGACAGTACTTTTGAAACCTCTTTATCTTTTACCATACCAATTACAAGATGCAGTTTATTTTTTGCATTAATATCAGTTGATGATTTTAGGTATGCAATAGCTTGCGTAAGAACCTGGCGAATTCCATCTTCATTGTGTGCGACATCCAGCACTACCAGTGGATACTCCGAAATAACCTCCCATCTTCCCTGTAAACCGGTTAATTTTTTTACATTGGCAAGTGCAAATTTCTCTGCCTTATTGCTTATTAAAAAACCCTGATCTATTAATATATCTAGTGCACACAAGACAGTTCGTAGGTTTTTCACCTGGTATAACCCGTTTAGGTCTAAGGCAAAACTTTCTGTTTCCTTTTGGTCAAAACGCTTTACTTCACAATATAATGCTTTAGCACTTGTAACAATAGTAGAAACAGCATATTCTTCCTGAGCAAAATGAGTAGTTGCGTTGCATTCAGACGCTTTTTGTTGGAAGATATTTTTTGTTTCATGGATGTATTCACCAATCACTACCGGTATACCCGGCTTGATAATGCCCGCTTTTTCACCCGCTATTTTTTCAAGGGTATCACCTAAAATATTCATGTGATCGTAACCAATATTGGTGATGACCGATAATATAGGTGTAATGATATTTGTACTATCCAATCGGCCACCGAGGCCCGTTTCAATCACGGCTATATCGACTTGTTGCTGATGAAAATATTCAAATGCCATCGCAACTGTAAGTTCAAAAAATGAAGGTTGAATTGACTCAGATAAAATCTTTGTACGTTCTACAAAATCTACTACGAATTCTTCATTGACCATCACACCATTTATCTTAATCCTTTCCCTGAAGTCTTTTAAATGGGGTGATGTATATAAGCCTGTTTTGTAACCCGCCTGTTGCAAAGTGGCGGCCAGCATGTGGCTGCTGCTTCCTTTGCCATTGGTTCCCGCAATATGGATGGATTTAAACTTTGTTTGAGGGTTGTCTAAGGCATCACACAATGCAATGGTATTGTGCAAGTCTTCCCGGTAGGCGGCAGCACCTATGCGGCTAAACATAGGAAGTTGTGTATATAAATATTCAATCGTTTGTTGGTAATTCATCACTGCAAAGATAATAGAAGGTTGCAGAAGGTTGATGGTTGAAAGTTGCTGGTTGAAGAAAGCAATTGAAATAAATACTAAGTCAAAAATATTTTCAAAGCCAGGGCGATACACAAAAAAATAAACTCTCAAACTATCAGCCCGGAACGAACCTTCATCGATCTCTCTTAAACTGCATTTAACCATCAACCATCAACCATCAACCATCAATCATCAACTGGCTTACTGAACGTTAAAATTAAACTGAACCGTTACAGTGCTTTCATCATTCGACTTATCGAACTGTACATTCTTTAAGTATTGTCTGATAGCATCGGCATAAGACTCAGCACGGGTCGTAGAATTTTTTCCAAATCCAACAAAACTACCTGTTCCGGAAGGCGAAACTTTAACCGTAGCATATACAGTCGCTTTATCCATATCTCCCGTGAAAGAATAATATTTAATGATTTTTCTATTTCCAAATACTCTTGGTCCACCGCTCTTTCCGCCGGGTGTATTGCCATAGCTGTCTGGCTTTCCGGTTGGGTCGCCGGCATCGCCTTTACCTCCGGGTTTGTTGCCCTGAGAGCTATATCCGTTGTCTTCCGACGCACCATTACCTGTTCCATTGCCCGGACCATTGTAAGTAAGTTTAGGCTTTTGTGGTTTCGGTGCAGGGGGTGCTACTACGGGTGCAGGATTGACTGCTTTTACCGGTTTAGCAGTTGGCTCTTTGGCGATGGTATTTGTTTTAGGAGTCGGCTTTTCAGGCTTTACAATTGGTGCTGCATCTTCTTCTGCATTTTCCTCCGGCTGAATATCTTTTGAAGGTTCCTCCTTTGCTGCAGGCGCAGATTGGGCCTGCATTGCAGTTTGCTGTGCAGGCGCCATTTCACCTTTTCTTAGCGGCTGCTCTTCACCCCATCCTTCTTCATTATTCCCAAGATTTATTTCCAGTAAATCCTGGGCAATCGGAGGAGGTATTTGAAGGATAGGCCAGGTGATGAAAAATGCCAGTATTAACAATGCACCGCAAATAATAAACGTGTATGCAAATGCTTTTTTATTTTTTTCCGCTTCAAATGATGCCTGCATAATTACCGTATAAGTCATCTCAAAGTTATTTGTTTAAAATCAAAAGATGCAATACTATGCCAAAATACATAGCTGTTGTTAAACCTTTAACAAAAAGTTGCCCGGCTATCTGAAGCCGATTACGGACGGATTATCGAATTTTTTTATAAAAGTAGATGGGCATCAGATGCATCAGCATTGCAATCAACCACCATCTTTTAGTAATGTAAGCCCGACGTTTTTTATTTTCAATAGCCGTATAAATTTGTTGCGCTGCTTTTTCCGGTGATGAAACCCAGAATTGTTTTTCGGATTTGGCCATTTTAGTTTGAACAAAGCCAGGTTGAATGTCGGTGATAAAAATCGGCAGTTTAAGTCGTTTTGCTTTTAAATAAAGTCCTTCCATATAGGTACTCATGTATGCCTTGCTGGCGCTATAAGCTGGTGCAAAACTATTGCCACGTATGCCTGCTATCGAAGAGGTAGCAGCGATTTGACCTCGTTCCTCCAATACAAAATAGTTAAAAGCGAAATTCACTATTTCCAGAAATCCGTTTACATTGACATCCGTAGTGTTTTTATCGATTTCAAAGTCCAGGTGTTCTGACGGTTCACCATATCCGCTATTGTAAATCAACAAATCCAATCCGCCAAGTTGCTGGGTTAAATTTTTGATACATTCAATATTGTCATTTTCAGTTACATCAAAACATTCCGTGACAATATTATCCGGGAATTCCTGTTGTAAGCCATCTAGTAGCCTTTTTCTTCTACCCGTTATACCCACAAGGCAATTATTCTGGGCATACAATTTCGCCAGGGCTTTACCAATGCCGGAGGTGGCACCAATGATGATAACTTTTTTCATAGGGAGGGTTTAAATAATATGTCGTAACCAAAACGAATAATTGTTCCGGTTATTACTATCAGAAAGAATATCCTGATAAATTTATTACCTTTTAGTATCGCCAGCCTTGCTCCCAGCATAGATCCGATGAAATTGCACACTGCCATTGGTATCGCAAATTGAAAAAGAATATGCCCGCTTCCTCCAAAGAAGATAATGGATCCCATATTGGTTGCCAGATTCACAAATTTTGCGTGAGCACTTGCCCGAAGGAAATCAAATCCTAAAATTGAAATAAAGAATAATACCAAAAAGGCTCCTGCACCCGGGCCAATAAAACCGTCATAAAATCCAATCAGTAATGCAAATAATCCGGCAAAAAGCAATTCGTTTTTTCGGGAATGATTTTTTACTGAAGCCGTACCAAAATCCTTTTTTAAATACGTGTACAGCGCAACAATGATTAGCATTCCAAATATCACCGGCTTCATAAAACTATTGCTAACCATCGATACGACTTTTGATCCTGCATAGGCAGCAACCAATGCAATACTGCACATGATGGCCAATAATTTCCAGCGCAATTGCACAATACGGGCATATTGAAATGCAGCCATTGCAGTGCCGAGAAAGGAAGGGATTTTGGTGGTACCCAATAAAGTAGCCACTGGGTATTGCGGAAGTGTGATTAACGTGGCGGGTGTCTGAACCAATCCACCACCTCCTACAATGGCATCAATAAAACCAGCAGCAAATGCAGCGATACAAAGGATGATAATTTCCGGCGAGATCATTTATTGTAATTTCTTTCGCCAAACAATAAACTGCCAATGCGTACCATATTGCTGCCTTCGTGCAAAGCAATGGAATAGTCGCCACTCATACCCATGCTTAAAATTGATAAGCCACCCATTTTATCGTACAATGATTTTAGATATGCAAACTCGCTTCGCACCAAAGCCTTGTCATCGCTAAAAGAAGCCATCCCCATCATACCCGCAATCCGCACATTTTTCAATTCGTGTAATTCGTGAAGCTGTTCTAATTCGTGTTCATCAAACCCAAACTTTGTTTCTTCTTTTGCTATATGTACCTGTAGCAGGCAGTCGATTACCCGGTTGTTTTTTACCCCCTGTTTATTAATTTCTTTTAACAGTGACCAGCTATCGACACCATGAATTAAATGCACAAACGGCGCAATGTATTTTACCTTATTACTTTGCAGATGCCCAATAAAATGCCAGCGAATATCCTTTGGCAACACCAATTCTTTATCTACCATTTCCTGTACATAATTTTCTCCAAAATCACGTTGCCCCAAATCATAAAACTCCTGCAAATCCGTAACAGGCTTTGTTTTGGAGACGGCTACCAGTGTCGCTTTTTCCTCAAGTTCTATAAGAAGCGCTTTATATTTTTCTTTATTGATTGCCATTTGTTTGTTTTATTATTGCGAAATTAAACCTCTGTCATCAATTAATAAGAAAGTGCAAACAACTTTCGTCGTTTGCACTAAATTTAATT
>JBGSMI010000121.1:0-40447 GCA_041740215.1 Ferruginibacter sp. | reverse complement strand
CGAGATGAAATTGCAACCGGTGATGATGTTGCCGGATACGCATATACAACAGTTACTGGAATATTATATGGGAAAGAATACCCCGAGTCGCCAGGATTTTATCATTGATAATTTAAAGGTGGAATTGGATTTGGTGGAGGAAGGCAGCCCCCTCTAAATCTCCCCCGAAAGGGGAGACTTTTGGAGCTCACTATGGTGCGTTTCTTTTCGAATATCCAAGTGTCACTTAATAAAAACTTTTTTTAAATGATTCATATTGTATTTAATGAACCAGATGTAAAAGTATTGCAGCAGGCAATTGAACTGGATGCAAGCCTGGTTGGTGAGATTGTTTGCATCAAAGATGATTATGCAGTAGGCCCATTGGGAAATATTTACATTGGCGATGGAATTGAAGCCCGCAAACAATGGTGGAAGGAAGTGCTGGCTGGTGGCGATTATGAAGCTAAGGTAGAAAGCAACGAAGTAGATGATTATAAAACTGCAGCAGAATTGGTAGGCACCATGCGTAGAAATGAAGAAGAGATTATTTGGATTTGGGCTGCACAAAATAAGCATGATGTAAGTGGTTATTATTGGCTGCTGAAATACATGAAAGAATTGCAAGGCAGGGTATTTATTTTGTACCTGAATAACCTGCCTTTCATCAATGAGAAAGGCAATATATTTTATCCTACCTGGTTAAGTGATATTCCGGCTAAGGAATTTTTAAAGGCAAAAAAACTGGCTAGAGAAATTACACTCAGCGAGTTTGAAGTAGATCCGGATGAGTGGACGAAGATCTGCGAAGAAAACAAAGGCGTTCGTTTACTGGAAGGAGGGAAAAAACTGGGACAGGTAGATTATGATTTTTATGATGCGGAGTTAAAGAAATTTATAACACCCGATTGGCAGAAGGCGAGCAAGATCATCAACCAATTTTTAAGCAAGGCAAAAGAAACCACCGGTGATGCCTTTGTTCTGTGGCGTTTAAAGGTGATGCTTGCACAGGATATGTTTGACGTGCAGGGAAAGCTGGGTAATATGAAGGAGTTTGAGATAAAAAACAAAGTTTAAGAGTCATGGATATCAAAGCAATTCATCATGTGGCGATTCTTACAAATGATTATGAATCCAGCAAGCATTTTTATATTGATGTGTTAGGCTTTGTAGCGCTTAAGGAAACTTACCGGGAAGAAAGGAAATCCTACAAGCTTGATCTGGCCATAAATGGGCAATACCAGATTGAATTGTTTTCGTTTCCCGAATATAAAGAACGTGCCTCTTTTCCCGAACAAAAGGGATTACGCCACCTGGCATTTGCCGTAGATGATATTGATATTGCAGTAGCAGAGTTGGTGGAAAAAGGAGTGGAGGTACAGGGAATCAGAATCGATGAATTGACCAATAAAAGATTTTGTTTTTTTTATGATCCCAACGGCCAACCGTTGGAATTGTATGAGGTATAATAAGGAGAAAAAAAATGGCAACAAGCAAAAAGAAAGAAGATTATATCCACACGGATAGTGGTATTGGCGGACAATATAAAACCTGGTTTTTAGATTATGCCAGTTATGTTATTTTGGAGAGAGCCGTACCGGCGCTGGAAGACGGATTGAAACCGGTGCAACGCCGGATACTACATGCAATGAAGGAAATGGATGATGGCCGTTTTAATAAAGTGGCCAATATCATCGGGCAGTCTATGCAATATCATCCGCATGGAGATGCCAGTATTGGTGATGCTTTGGTAAACCTCGGGCAAAAAGATTTATTGGTTGATACCCAGGGAAACTGGGGAGATGTTCGCACGGGAGATGATGCGGCAGCACCAAGATACATTGAAGCAAGATTGAGCAAGTTTGCGCTGGAAGTGGCTTTCAATAATAAAACCACTGATTGGACGGTGAGTTATGATGGTCGAAAAAATGAACCGGTAACGCTGCCAATGAAGTTTCCTTTGTTGCTGGCACAAGGTGCAGAAGGAATTGCAGTAGGTCTGGCAACAAAAATATTACCGCATAATTTCTGCGAACTAATTGAAGCTTCCATTAAATATTTGCGGGGAAAGAAGTTTGAATTGGTTCCGGATTTTTTAACCGGAGGTACCATGGATGCCTCTAATTACAACGATGGTAAAAGAGGCGGAAAGGTTAGGGTAAGAGCTATTATAGAAGAACAGGATAAAAAGACACTGGTTATTAAAAGTGTTCCGTTTGGCGTAACCACCACCCAATTGATGGAGAGCATTGTGAAGGCAAATGACCAGGGGAAAATAAAAATTAAAAAGGTACTTGATCATACGGCAGCGGCTGTTGAGATTATCATTGAATTGGCTGCGGGAATTTCTACCGATATCACCATTGATGCCTTGTATGCTTTTACAGATTGCGAAGTGAGCATTTCACCCAATGCCTGCGTGATCGTGGCAAATAAGCCCCGGTTTTTAGGTGTGCATGAATTATTAACCATCGCTACAGACAACACCAAAGATATTTTAAGGCGGGAGCTAGTAATCAAACTGAGTGAACTGCAGGAAAAATGGCATTATACTTCCCTGGAGAAAATATTCTTTGAAGAAAAAATATACAAGGAATTAGAGAAGAAACATGAAACCTGGGAGAAGGTATTGGTAGCGATTGATGCTGCATTTAGTCCGTTTAAAAAACTATTGCGCAGGGATATTACCCGTGAAGATATCGTTAAGCTAACAGAAAAGCCGGTACGTCGAATTTATCGCCTTGACATTGATGAGTTAAATGAGCAGATAAAGGGGCTGGAAGCAGACATCAAACAGGTGAAATATGATCTTGATCACCTAACTGATTTTGCAGTCACTTACTATGAAAGCCTGCTGAAAAAATTTGGTAAGGGTAGGCAGCGTAAAACGGAGATAAAACAATTTGATATCATACAAGCTAAATCTGTTGCCATTGCCAATATTAAATTGTATGCAAATTTTGCAGATGGTTTTATTGGCACCGGCTTAAAAAAGGACCAACTGATTGCGGAAGTTTCTGATCTGGATGATATCATTGCTTTTACAAAAGGGGGTATCATGAAAGTGGTTAGGGTAATAGACAAAGCATTTATTGGAAAAGATATTTTGCATGTGGCTGTTTTTCAAAAGAGTGACGAGCGCACTACTTACAACATGGTTTATGTAGACGGTAAAACCGGTGTAAGCTATGGCAAGCGTTTCAACGTAACTGGTATTACCCGGGATAAAGAATATGATCTAACAAAAGGATCAGACAAAAGCAGGGTGCATTATTTTAGCTCTAATGCAAATGGCGAAGCAGAAGTGGTGAAGATCGTATTGAGCCCGAATTGCAATGCGAAGAAAAAGGAATTGGAGTTTTATTTTGAAGTACTGGATATAAAGAGCAGAGGCACCATCGGTATACAGGTGACAAAGTATCCCATAAAATCTGTAAAGTTTAAAGAAGCAGGGAAGTCTACACTCGATGCTAAAAAATTATGGTTTGATAATAAATTCGGTCGTTTAAACACGGAAGAAAAAGGAGAATACCTGGGTAAGTTTGACGCAGAAGACAGGTTACTGGTAATCTTTAACGATGGTAATTATGAAATAACCGATCAGGAACTGACACAACGTTTTGATGTGGAGAAAGTAATGCTGATAGAAAAGTTCAGACCGGAAAAAGTATTGACAGCGGTGTATCTTGACAATGAAAAATTTCAATACAATATCAAGCGTTTTAAGATTGAAACAACCACATTGCACAATAAGTTCTTTTTTATAAAAGAGGGAAAAGATAACCGGTTGGAAATGGTAACCACAGACCAGGAGCCATTGTTGATTGTAAGAACCGGCAAAGGGCAATTGGTGCGTAGTGCTAAATTCAAGGTGAAAAATATGGTGGAAGTAATGGGCTGGAAAGCAGTGGGCGCAAAGCTTACGGAGTATTCTAAAAGTGTGGAGATGGAATGGGAAAAGAAGGCCGAATCGGATAATCCACAAGGTGATTTGTTTGGGTAAATTAGTTTTAAATGTTTACAGATTTAAAATGAAGCCGGTTTATTATGCAAACGCCGGCTTTCTCTTTTTGAGGTTGTCAAGGCTTTGTTAAACATAAAATCTACGCTTAGTTTATGCACCGACGAATCAGAAAGAAATTGTTGAATGATTGAACATTCTACTCATCCCAAGTAACGTTTAGGTGACAGATAAACCAACACTATTCAGGCGAAACGCTGAATTGAGATTTTTCTTATTCGTCTATCAGTTATAATAATAGTGGTATTAAATCAACGTCTTCGTTTCAAGTACTGAACAGTTAGTAAAATTCAGTATTGTAGCAATTTTGCAGGATATTATTGGGATAACGCTTACAGCAATTAATTTATGCATATTAATCATAATAGCGTTGGTATGCAGCAATCCATTTTAAAATAATTAACATTCTAGATAAAATGAAATAATATTCCGTTTAAAATAATATAAAATTTCTCCCCTATTTTCGCAACAAATTTTAAATAATTCGGTTAACAGCAATAGTAAAAGAGCAATAGTAAGTGTTGCTTTATTCAAACTCTCTTTGAACGTATAAAATAATTACATATTATGGCAGATAATGCTACAGGAAATACATTTACCAACCCTGTGAAAAGAATACTGAAGGTGATAAAAATGGAAAAAAATGAGATATCATCGGTTTATTTTTACGCAATTCTCAATGGTTTAATTCAACTTTCCTTACCGCTCGGTATCCAGTCTATTATCAGTTTTGTATTAGGTGGCGCAATCACCACTTCTCTGGTTGTGCTCATTCTTTTTGTTGTGGTCGGTGTTTTTCTTACTGGTATGCTGCAGGTAAACCAGATGCGGTTAATAGAGAAAGTACAACAAAAGATATTTGTACGTTATTCTTTTGAACTGGCCGACCGGATTCCAAAATTAAATCTACAGGCCGTAGATGGCTATTATCTGCCTGAATTAGTCAATCGTTTTTTTGATACGGTGTCCTTGCAAAAAGGTATTTCCAAATTATTGCTGGATATTCCTGCGGCAACCATTCAAATTTTATTTGGTCTTATATTGCTTTCATTTTATCATCCGGTGTTTATTTTCTTTGGACTGTCGCTTGTATTCATAATCTATTTCATATTAAAGTTGACAAGTGCCCGTGGAATGGAATCAAGTTTAAGGGAAAGTGATTATAAATATGCAGTGGCAGGCTGGCTACAGGAAATGGCAAGGGTTGTAAAGTCCTTTAAATTTGCCAAGCATACTTCTTTAAACATCCAGCGAACCGATAAACTGGTGACCGGTTACTTACAATCAAGAACTACCCATTTTAATGTGTTACTTTGGCAATACTGGAGCCTGGTGGGGTTTAAAGTGGTAATCACCGCTGCGATGCTGATTGTTGGAAGCGTTTTATTGGTTAGTCAACAGCTAAACATAGGCCAGTTCATAGCATCTGAAATCGTAATATTGATGGTAATTACCTCGGTTGAAAAATTGATTTCAAGCCTGGATAAAGTGTACGATGTGTTAACCTCTGTGGAGAAGTTGGGAAAAGTTACCGATAAGCCAATCGAAGAAGAAGGAACTATAGAACTTTTAGAAGAGAAGGAAGGATTATCGATTGCAATCAATCACGTTTATTTCAATTATAGCACAAACGAAAATATTCCGCATGATGCGCTGATCAATATCAATTTAACAATTGGTAAAAATGAAAAAGTTTGTATCATGGGCAGGGGTGGAGCCGGTAAATCTACTTTACTAAAATTATTAACGGGGGCGTATAAAAACTTTTCAGGAAGTCTGCTGATCAATGATGTTCCGGTTATCAATTATAAATTACAATCTATCCGTTCCCAAACCGGTATATTATTTAGTCAGGAAGATATTTTTGAAGGCACGCTGCTGGAAAACATCGCTATGGGATGGCCTGGCATATCCGGTCAACATATCCTGGAGATAGCGGAAAAGATAGGTCTGAAAAAATATATTTCAGAATTACCCGATGGCCTAAACACGCATTTATTTCCGGCCGGAAAGCAGATGTCTCAAAAAATAATTCAAAAAGTATTACTCCTGAGAGCACTTATTAATCATCCGCGACTGATTTTGCTGGAAGAACCTTTTAATGGGATTGAAGAAGAAATAAAAAAACAAATCATTGAATATTTATTGCATGATACACCACACCAAACCATGCTAGTAATTAGTAATGATGAATCATTTGCTTCACAATGTGATACAGTAATTTATATGCAGGAGGGTGCAGTAAAGGCAGTAGGTAAATGGAATGCAATTCAACACCTGATAAAAAACTAAGTCATGAATTTTATTGAAATAAAAATTGAAGATCAGTTAAACAAAAACAATCCGATTCGCTCTTTCGATCATATTTATCGTGTTCATAAAAGAAGTAAAGTACGTTATTGGTTGTTGGGTATTTTGGGAGGTCTGATACTGATTCTGTTCATCCCATGGACGCAGAACATCCGTGCATCTGGTAATATTACCACTTTAAGACAGGAGCAGCGACCCCAACAATTGAATACCATCATCCCCGGAAAGGTGGCCAAATGGCATGTGAAAGAAGGTGACTATGTAAAAGCAGGCGATACTATCATGCAACTTGCCGAAATAAAGGATGATTATTTAGATCCCAATCTACTAAAAAGAACAAGGGAGCAACTGACCGCAAAAGGGCTAAGTGTGGAAGAGTATAAAAATAAGGCTGGCGCCGCTGATGTGCAAATAAGCGCATTATCACAGGGAAGAGAATTAAAGATATCGCAGATAGACAATAAATTTCGCCAACAGCGAATGAAGGTGCAAAGCGATAGTATGGAAATGCTGGCAGCCAACAATGATTATACAATAGCAACCCAACAATTTCGTCGTCAGAAAAACATGTTCGACAGCGGTTTGGTGTCACTAACGCAACTGGAGCAACGCAACATGAGTTTTCAAAATGCAGCAGCCAAAAAAACGAGTGCGGAGATTAAATTTTTAAATGCCAAACAGGAGCTGGGTATTTTGCAACTGGAAATGAATGGCGTATTGCAGGACTACAATGAAAAAATTTCCAAAGCTACCGGTGACCAGTTTCAATCCAACGCACAGGTTGCTACCGGGCAGGGCGAAATATCCAAACTGGAAAATCAATTCATGAATTATGATATGCGGAGCAAACTGTATTTTATCACGGCACCGCAAAGTGGGCAGATTGTAAAGGCAAAAAAAGCAGGGATTGGTGAAATTGTAAAAGATGGAGAAATGATCGTGGAAATAGTGCCGGATAGCATTCAGTTTGCTGTCGAAATTTTTGTGCAGCCAGTAGATTTACCCCTATTGGAAATTGGACAAAAGATCAGGTTTATGTTTGATGGCTTTCCTGCGGTGGTTTTCAGCGGATGGCCGCAGGCTTCCTATGGAACTTTTGGTGGCAAGATAGCCGCCATAGAAAGTTCTGTTAGTGAAAATGGAAAATTCAGGGTATTGGTTGCAGAAGACTCCACCGATAAAAAGTGGTCGCGTCAATTGAAAATGGGAACCGGAGCACAAGGGATGGCGTTGCTAAAAGACGTTCCCATCTGGTATGAGTTGTGGCGAACCATAAATGGATTTCCTCCCGATTACTATAAGCCTCTACAACAAAAAGAAGCAAACGCAAAAAAATAACATAATATAATTAAACAATTGATGGCACGACTTAGTCAATTTATTTTCACATTATTGTTACCTGTTTTTTGTACTGCTCAAAACCAGGTGCCCGAACCGGCTATTTTAACACCCGAAGGCTTCATTAACATCGTAAAAAAATATCATCCCGTAATTAAGCAGGCAGAGATCAACATTGAAAAAGCACGGGCTGGTATTGTAGTAGCCCGGGGTGGGTTTGATCCAGCGGTTTATTTAAATAGTGAACAAAAAACCTTTGATGGTAAATATTATTACCAATATACCAATCCAGAATTAAAAATTCCTACCTGGTATGGCGTTGAAGTAAAAGCCGGGTTGGAAAACAACGGAGGCGAATTTCTGAACCGAGAAACTTCTAGTGGCAAATCAAGTTATTTGGGCGTATCTGTTCCACTTGCTAAAAATCTGGTGATGGATAGACGCAGGGCTTTTCTGCAGCAGGCAAAGATATTCAGACTTCAAAGTGAAAGCGAGCGACTTAACATCACCAATGATTTACTATTTGATGCCTATGCCAGCTATTGGAACTGGGTGAGAGAATACCAGCTTTACCAGATTTTATCAGATGCAGTTAGGGTGAATGAAACCAGATTTGAGCTGGTTAAGATTGGATTCCGGCAGGGCGACCGGCCAGCCATTGACACCATCGAGGCGCTTGTTCAATTGCAAAATTTTCAGTATTTACAAAATGAATCATTGGTAAAATTTAGGAATGCCGGGGTAGATCTGTCAGCTTTTTTATGGTTGCCCAATAATAATTATTACCAGTTGAGTGTTGAAACCACACCAGATGTTAAGTGGCAGTTTCAAAATACCAACGACATTCCCCTGGGTATCCTTGATGAAATCATTTATACCGCAAGGTTAACGCATCCCAAATTGAGAATTTTTGATTTTAAACTGCAGGATCTTGAAATAGAGCGGAAATTGAAATTTCAAAGTTTATTGCCAATGGTTAATGTGAAAGCCAATTTGCTCAATCGGGGATATGATGTTTTTAAAGGAGCACGCCCCGGCTTTTATGAAAATAACTATAAATTCGGTATAGATCTTGGAATGCCACTACGCCTTAGCGAGGGAAGGGGGGCTTACAGAATTGCCAAGCTAAAAATTACTGAAACAAATTATGAAATTAGTCTGCAACAACAGTCCATCGAAAATAAAATAAGAAATTACTACAATGAGTTAGCGGGGCTTCAACAACAGATCAATATTTACGAACAGGCTTATATTAATTATCAAATCTTGTTCAGGGGAGAAGATATCCGTTTTAAGGCTGGAGAGAGTACGTTGTTTTTATTGAACACAAGAGAAAATAAAGTGTTGGAGACCTTGCAAAAATTAACCGAGCTAAGAGCCAAATTTTATAAAACACAAATTGCTGTGCAGTGGGCAGCAGGTCAGTTGAGATAAATGATATCTCAATAGACTTGATCGGCCTTACAATGATGAATCCCCGGTATTAAGTTGGTATTAAACATCTCGACTTTAAAGGCGTCACCTGATTAATATAAAATAAATGATGCCTTTGGCCGAAATAGTTGATCGCCTTACTGATATTTACTTTTAAAGAAACATTATGGTGCAACCTGCCGACTTAAAGGATTTCGATTTTTTGTACGAGCTCTATATGCATCCTAAAATCAATCCTTATTTATTGTATGAAAATATGAGTGCAGCAGCGTTCATGCCCATCTTTGAAAGTTTACTGCAACAGGAAGTGCTGTTTGTGTATGTTGCAGATGGTGTACCAGCCGGCATGTTTAAACTGGTTCCTCAAAAATACCGCAATGATCATATCATTTATCTTGGTGGATTGGCCATTGCGCCAGCCTTTTCGGGCATGGGAGAAGGACATAAGATGATGAATGAAATAATTGCATTCGCCAGGGAAAACGGCTTTTTAAGAATTGAATTAAGCGTTGCAAGCACCAATGATAAAGCCATACAATTGTACGAAAAAGTTGGTTTTCAAAAAGAGGGGTTGCTGAAAAAATATACATATCTAAAAAGTGAACAGCGCTTTATTGATGAATTTATGATGGCACTGGTATTTTAGTGATTTGTAGTTAGAAAGGCTTTATCAGCCGCTATTTTGCGGATGAGTGCATTGCTCGTTGGCCACTCCATTAAAAAACATTCCTGTAAATTCGTGCCCTTAGCAATAATAATATGAAGTTTCACTTAGAATTTACCCCACGCCAGTTTTCTACCAGCATCCAACATCACCATAAACTATTCCTGGTAGGTTCCTGCTTTACCGAAAATATTGGTAGCAAATTGAAGCATCATAAGTTCGACGTGCTGGAAAATCCCAACGGTATTTTATTCAATCCGTCCAGCATTGTAAAATCCATCCAATCTTATATCGTCAACAGACAATATGACGAAAAGGATTTGTTTTATCAAAACGAATGTTGGAATAGTTGGGAGCATCATAGCCGTTTCTCAAATCCAGATAAAGCTACTTGTTTGAAAGCAATCAACCTGTCGCAGCAAACGGCACATATATTTATTTTAAAAGCTGATTGGATTTTGATTACTGTGGGTTCTGCTTTTGTGTATGAACTTGAAAACAACGAAGTGGTTGCCAATTGCCATAAAGTTCCAACGGATAAGTTCAATAAAAAATTATTGAGTGTGCAGGAAGTTTATGCTTCGTTTAAGCAAATGCTGGCTCATCTTTTTGCAGTTAATCCGGCTATAAAAATAATTTTTACCATTAGTCCGGTACGGCATTTAAGAGATGGTTTTGTAGAAAACAACCGGAGTAAATCCAACCTGATACAGGCCGTTCATCAGTTAATAGAAGAGGAAGCAAATGCTTTTTATTTTCCTGCTTATGAACTGATCATCGATGATTTGAGGGACTACCGCTTTTATGCAGAAGACATGGTGCATCCCAACTATGCAGCTACCAATTATGTTTGGGAGAAACTGGTTTCTACCTGTGTGGATAACGATAGCCAAAAACTAATGCGGGAATTAAATATTATCAGTGCAGCCAGAAACCACAAACCTTTTAATCCCGGTAGCGAACAACACCAAAAATTTTTACAAACCAATCTTGAAAAAATCAGTCAGCTCAGTCGGCAGTTTCCCTATATCAATTTTGCGGAAGAGATCAGCTACTTTCAGTCTGGAACATCTATTCAATAACAAATACGGAATTTAACTAAAGCTATTTTAAGAATCAAACCACGTATCGATTTGCGAAATGTAATATATTGATTATTTATCACTCATCATTCTTCCTAATTCCTCACGCATTTTTCATCTTTCATCGCTCATCCTCATTGCTTCATCATTCATCCTTCATCCCTAATTTCTCATCATTCATAACTTAGCTCTCATATCTCATTACTCGTCATTCCATTCATTATTCATCATCCGCCCAAGCCTTTGCAGCTTTAACTGCCCGATGCCAATCTTTTTTTAATTTGGTTCTTGTAATCTCGTCCATGAAAACTTCAAACTTTTTATCTGCCTGCCACTGGTCGTGGATGGCTTCCATATTCTCCCAATAGCCAACTGCAAGACCTGCCAGATAAGCTGCACCCAATGCAGTCGTTTCTGTTATAACCGGTCTTACTACCGATGTATTCAAGATATCTGCCTGAAACTGCATCAATAAATTGTTGACTGTTGCGCCACCATCTACCCGTAATTCTTTAATTGAAATACCCGAATCCGCCTCCATTGCTTTTAACACATCCATCGTTTGAAAGGCAATGCTATCCAACGCAGCCCTGGCTATATGTGCGGATGTTGAGCCTCTGGTTAAACCCGTAATGGTTCCCCTTGCATGCTGGTTCCAGTGAGGTGCACCAAGCCCGGCAAACGCAGGTACTACATAAACACCTTCACAGCTATTCACCTGGCTAGCCAATGTTTCCACTTCTGTGGACGATTTAATAATACCCAAACTATCTCTTAGCCATTGTACCACAGCACCTGCAATAAATACACTTCCTTCCAAAGCATAATGGGTAACGCCATTCACCTTCCAGGCTACCGTAGTCAATAAATTATTGGTAGAAATCACGGGCTTTTCACCGGTATTCATGAGCATAAAACATCCGGTACCGTAAGTATTTTTAACCATGCCAGGTTGAGTACACATCTGACCGAACAAAGCAGCTTGTTGATCGCCTGCTATACCTGCGATGGGGATATTGTGTGCTGATAAAATGTTTCGGGTATCGCCGTACACTTCACTACTGCTGCGGATTTCCGGCAGCATACTGGCGGGTACGTTAAATATTTCGAGCAAATCGGCATCCCATTCCATCGTATGAATATTGCACAGCATCGTTCTGGATGCATTGGATACATCTGTTGCGTGTACTTTCCCTTTGGTTAAATTCCACAACAACCAGCTATCAATTGTGCCAAAGCACAAATCTCCATTGTTGGCTTTTTCTCTTGCACCTGCAACATTATCTAATATCCATTTCACTTTTGAAGCGGAAAAATAAGCATCCACAACTAGTCCTGTCTTTTGCTGAATCAATTGATCAATGCCCTTTGCCTTTAGCTCATCACAGAAATAAGCGGTGCGCCTATCTTGCCAAACAATTGCATTGTAAACAGGTTTGCCTGTGGCCCTTTCCCAAACCACCGCCGTTTCTCTTTGGTTGGTGATACCCATCGCCGCAATATTTTTTACAGACAACCCGGCCTTGGTAATTGCTTCGGCTGCTACTCCCAATTGCGTACTCCAAATTTCATTGGGATCATGTTCTACCCAACCCGGCTGAGGAAATATTTGGGTAAATTCTTTTTGTGCCGAAGAAACAATGGATCCATTCTGATTGAATACAATGGCTCTTGAGCTGGTAGTGCCCTGGTCTAACGCAAGTATATATTGCTGCATGAAGTAAGATTTATAAATGGTGAAGCAAATCGTTTTTTAAAGAATAGCTAATGTAGTAATTTAATGACTGCTAATATTTTGGAAATAAATTAATTGTAGAGATGATTTTGCCGACAGAAGATCTTCACTTCAAATAACCCGATCATTTTATAATTTGAGAAGTGAGTGTTCGATGTTGAATAATTCATGTCTCCCCCTTACTTCACACTACTTTCACAGCCGAACGACAACGGTAACTTTTTTAAATCCTGCTGCCCTTAAAAAATTTTCCATGATGGACACCGCTCTGGTACCCGCTTTTTGTAAAATATTTTCCTCCATTGCGTTAGCCACCAGCTTGTCTCTTAATTTGATCTTTACTGCTTTTACTTCATCATCTGTCCAGGTTCCTGTTTCTTCAAACACCTCAAAGCCTGAAGGATTAAGAATTACCTGAAATATTTCAGCCTTGGGCAACATCACTGATACCGAATCTTTTTGTATAAAAACATCTGTTGATGTTAGTTTAGCGAGGTTTACGCCAGCGAGTATTTTTCCCTTTCCAATCAAAACCAGTTTGTGATCTGCCTTTTTTAAATTGGGAAGATTTAGTAAACTCGGAATTAAAGGATTATTGAAAAGCGACCATCCTCTTTTGGTTGAGTCGATAGCTACTTCGTTGTAGGCTGAGATCGTAATTAATTGAGCAAGATTATTGATTTCCTTCACAAGTATAACCGTGTTTTCAATTTCAACCGCCCGGCTATTGAAAACATCAGCAAAAGAGGGGAGAAGTTGTGTGCGTTTCATTGCATAAATACCAGCCAGAATCAGCAGCATCAATACAATAAACCTTGTTAACCTTTTGTGCATTTAGTTTTTGATCGTTTTATATTGGTCAAAATTTATTTTAATGGTTTTGTACCCCAGCCGGCTTAAAAAATTAGTGACAAACAAAGAGGCATTTGCTTCCGCCGTTTGTAATACCCCCAATTCCGATATGCTGGCTTTTAGTTGATTTTCTGCCTGCAATGCCAAAGCATTTCTCTCCTCACTTGTAAAGGATTGTCGCAATAAATCCACTTGCTGGTATTCAATATGGATGTCTTCGGGTTTAATATTGATCGAAATCAATTTAGCATGTGGTAACGATAATTGAATATTTTTGCCATCCATTACAACCCGCTCTCTTGTGATGGAAGCTAAATCAATACCTGCGGTGATGGTAGCTTTACAACTCATCAGTATTTTTCTATCGCCTATTTTATACCAGGTTTGATTGTCGTTTGCCCGGATCATTTTGGTTACAACATACTCCACCGTGGCCAAATCATTCATTTGTTGCAGGGCCATTACATGCTTTAATTCCTTTTCACGGGTATTGCAACTGAAAAAAATAATACAGATCAGTAAAACGCAGCAATTTTTTTTCAAAAACATAGGTGCAAAATACTTACATAATTCAATTGTACCCGAATATTTATAAATTTGCATTGATGAAAAAATATGCAGTAATAGTTGCCGGAGGCAGCGGCAGCAGGATGAATGCAAATATGCCCAAACAATTCTTACTATTGAATGGTAAACCCGTATTGTACTATACGATCAATACTTTCTTAAAATCATATAACGATCTTGAGATTATTTTGGTATTGCCAGAAGATCATATTGCAGCGGGGCAGGAAATAATTGACGCCTTTTTTGACTATAATCGAATAAAAATTACCGCAGGAGGTAGAACGAGGTTCCATTCGGTTCAAAACGGTTTGCAGTTAATTACGGAAGAGAGTATCATATTTGTACACGACGGGGTGCGCTGCTTATTAACAACGGATCTCATCCTTCGTTGTTACAAAGCCGCCATCGAATTTGGCTCGGCCATTCCGGTGATTGATTCAAAAGATAGTGTAAGGATGGTGCATGAAGATAGCAATGAGCCGCTGGAACGAAGTAAAATCAAACTGGTACAAACCCCTCAAACTTTTCATAGCAAAATCTTATTACCTGCCTATAAAATCGATTACAAAGACAAATTCACCGACGAAGCTACAGTGGCAGAGGCTTTCGGGATGAAGGTACACCTGATAGAAGGCGAAGAAGGTAACATCAAAATTACCCGACCGGTCGATTTAACGGTGGCAGAAGGGATGATCAATCCGGCCCCCCCGCCCCCCGAAGGGGGGATCTCGTAGAGTTTTCCGTGGGATGGATATTTTTAAAATGGCTGGTTTGGAAGTTTTTAATAGGATAGGCTTGCAGAGTCTTTGAATAAGGTCTCGTTTTTTATTGTAGATTTAGTGACTTCTAATTACCACCGCTTCAATTCTTCTTTCTTAAAGGTATATTCCGGAGTATAAATCAAATCTGCCCCGCTCACCAGGTACCAGGGTGATAATTTTTTATTAGTTGGATTTACGAGCAAATGGATATCCTGTGCCGGCATATAGCTTTGGGCCAACAGGTAAATCTTTTCTCCTGCATGATTAATTGCAACATCCATTACAATCACAGCATGCCCCGGAAATCCGCCACGGATCATCACATCACCCGGTCGCATTACATGGATTGAAATGCTTTTTAATTGTTTGGATAACGATGCAGTGCCACACATGCCAAACACACCTTGTAGATACTGCTGCAAATGATCGCAGATAAACGGCGGTTTAAACTGGTAACCTTTGCCTTCGTTATCTATAAAATGAATGGATTCATATTTTTTTACAGCAAACAAATACTCCGCTCTTAAGCGCATTATTGCATCAGCACATTGCTGCAGATCTTTATTACCCACGCTGATGTCGACTACAGCAAACTGAGCAGTTTGATTTGCTTTTGCTTTGCCATCAAACTGATAAACTGTTTTGTTTTCTTTTAAGGGAACTTTTACTAACCAGTCAGAAAATGATCCGTTGGTTTGTTTAAGCCTGTTAAATCCGGCGGGCAATGGTATTTCGTTAATGCTTTTATATGGATTCAAATCATTATCTGCATCCGGCAACTTTTCTATTTTGATATACGAATGGGAAGTATAAGCAGCATTTTCATTGCAGGACAGACTGATAAAGATGCAAAACAGTATATACGGTTTAGACTGCATAAATCATTAATTTTGAGATTCCCAATTGGGATGCAATTACGTTTCTAATCCACAAAAAAAATAAATTATAACATGGCAAGCATTCTCATAATAGATGATGAAAGAGCAATCAGAAATACCTTATCCGAAATTTTAAGTTATGAAGGTTACAAAATAGACGAAGCAGCCGATGGAGAGGAAGGATTGAAGAAATTTACTTCGGCTGCGTTTGATGTGGTGCTCTGCGATATTAAAATGCCTAAGATGGATGGAATTGAATTTTTGGAAAAAGCAAAACTCATCAATCCGGATGTGCCCATCATCGTAATAAGCGGGCATGGCAATATTGAAACTGCGGTAGAAGCGGTTAAAAAAGGTGCATTCGATTACATCAGTAAGCCACCGGATCTTAACCGCATGCTGATTACTTTGAGAAATGCATTGGATAAACAAACGCTGGTAACTGAAACCAAAGTACTTAAAAGAAAGGTAAGCAAGGTGCAGGAAATGATTGGTGAAAGTGCTCTGATCAAAAAAATAAAGGAAACCATTGAAAAAGTAGCACCCACGGATGCAAGGGTTTTAATAACTGGTGAAAATGGTGTGGGAAAAGAATTGGTTGCAAGATGGTTGCATGAAAAAAGCAACCGCAGCAGCGGGCCGATGGTGGAAGTAAACTGTGCGGCCATACCGGGTGAGCTGATTGAAAGCGAATTGTTTGGCCACGAAAAAGGTTCTTTCACCTCTGCAATTAAACAGCGGATTGGTAAGTTTGAACAGGCAAATGGCGGCACGCTTTTTTTAGATGAAATTGGTGATATGAGTTTAAGCGCACAAGCCAAAGTTTTGCGTGCCTTGCAGGAAGGAAAGATCACCAGAGTGGGTGCAGATAAAGATATCAACGTGGATGTAAGAGTAGTGGCAGCAACTAATAAAAATTTATTGAAAGAGGTGGAGGAAAAAAACTTCCGACTCGATCTTTATCATCGGCTGGGTGTAATTATTGTGCATGTTCCATCGCTGAACGATCGGCGGGAAGATATTCCGGCGCTGATTCATTATTACCTTGAAATGATTGCGACCGAATATGGACAAACAAAAAAGGTAATTGAAAATGATGCGATGGAAATATTACAGCAATACAATTGGACGGGTAACATCCGGGAACTTAGGAATGTAGTGGAACGATTGATCATTCTTTCTGGAAAAAGTATTACCCTGGAAGATGTTGAAACATATGTTCTACCCAAAAAATAATTCTTTTCTTTCCAGTATTTGACTCATAAATAAAGCGTTTGAACGCATGTAAGCAGAAAACTTTTTAAATGCCTTTAAATGGGAATCTTTCATAGATGGTTAATACTAAATTTCACAACTGATTTACCTCAAAAATATCTGCCAAAAAATGAAAACAATTTATTGCATAAGTGGGCTAGGGGCTGATGAACGGGCTTTTTCCAGACTAAAGGTAGAAGGATATCATTTAGTTTGTTTGCCTTGGTTAACACCTTTACCAAAAGAAAACATAACCGAATATGCGGTTAGAATGAGCAAAGGCATTACCGCCGAAAATCCCATTTTGATGGGCCTTTCGTTTGGTGGCATGATGAGTATAGAAATCTCAAAACTAATTCCTGTAGAAAAAGTGATACTCATTTCCAGTATTAAATCAAATAAAGAGTTGCCGGTTTGGATGAGGCTGGCAGGTAGTTTAAAGTTGAACAGATTATTGCCCATGAGGTCTTCCAGGCTTACAGAGCCGATCCAAAACAGGTTTATTGGTATTACGCTTCCAGATGAAATAGAATTGGTTCGTTCTTATCGCCGAAATGCACCGCAGGTTTACATGGATTGGGCAATTAACGAGGTATTGAATTGGCGGAACAATTTGCAGCCAGTTCCCATTTATCATGTTCATGGTGATGCAGACAGAATATTTCCTGTAAATAAAGTTTCGCCAACTTACGTTATTAAAGATGGAGGGCATTTTATGATCATGAATAAGGCCGAAGAGGTAAATGCGGCTTTACAAAAGATATTATCAACCTGAGGTGAAGGTATTTGTTGCTCGATTTTTCCTGATAGGAAATGGTTCGTTTATTCCGCAGGAAAAAATTTACAACTAAAATCATTATACAGATACCATTTATCCACCGTTAAAAACACGATTGCACTTTTATCGTTTATGCAGTATCAATGAAGCACATTGTCCAACTTTTACCAAATGATTTTTATGAAATTCCTCACTAAGAAATTTTTTTTGTTGTTTGTTTTATCAGCGATTGGCTATAGTGGGCTGGCCCAAAGTACTTTTTTTACCGATGCGCCAGAGCCAGCTTTTAAAACTACAACACAAAAAAGAGCTATTATTCCAACAAAGTACCGGACGGTGAAATTGAATGCAGCAGGTTTGCAGTCATTTTTAAAGCTACTTCCTACAGAACAAAAACTAACGATCCGGGAACTTGCCCCGGTGATAAATTTGCCAATGCCTGATGGTACTTTTGCAAGGTTCCGTGTTTGGGAAAGTTCTGTGATGGCTCCCGAACTGGCTGCTGCAAATGCAGGTATAAAATCGTTTACCGGCCAGGGAATTGATGATCCTACAGCCACGCTTAAACTGGATTGGACAAAGTTTGGTTTAAGTGCGATGATTTTATCGTCTGTAACTGGCGCCATTTTTATTGATTCTTATGACAAGCAAACAACCACCAATTATATTTCCTACTATAAAAAAGATATACAAAAAAAAGAAAAATTTTCCGAGATCGGGCCACTCATTCGTTCCCAGTCATTGAACAGACCAGGTACGGGAAATGTATTGGCAGGAACAACTTTTGTGGGCACACAACTGAGAACTTACCGGCTGGCAATTGCTTGTACACACGAATATGCCATCGCTGCTACCGGACTTGCAACGCCAACTGTGGCAGATGCGTTGGCAAAAATTGTAGTAACCACCAATCGGGTAAATGGGATATATGAAAGAGAGTTAGCCATTAGGATGGTATTAGTAGCCTCCCAGGCGAATGTTATATTTACAAATGCCATCAGCGATCCATTTACTGGTAATGATAATGCAAACATATTGATCGATGAGAGCCAGCAAGTGATTGATAATAAAATTGGTAATGCAAACTATGATATCGGCCACACGTTCAGTACCGGCGGCGGGGGCCTCGCTTTTTTAGGAGTAGTATGCATTACAGGTTCTAAGGCAGGGGGAATTACAGGATTAGCCAATCCGGTTGGTGATGGATATGATATAGACTATGTTGCACACGAGTTAGGACACCAGTTTGGAGCCAATCATACGTTTAATTCATTCTCAGGTTTTTGCAGCGGTAATTCCTCTTCACTCAGCAATGCCGAACCCGGAAGTGGAAGTACAATTATGGCTTACGCTGGTATTTGTTCATCGGATGATCTGCAATCCAATAGTGACGCTCAGTTTCATGCGCTCAGCTTTAATGAAATAATCAATTATTCAATTAATAATACAGGAAACAATTGTGCAGTTATCTCGGCTACTGGTAATAATTTTCCTGTTGTAGATGCAGGCCTGGATTATGTGATTCCAAAATCAACGCCTTTTAGTCTTGCCGGAACAGCCACAGATGCTAATGGAGATGTACTTACTTTTAGCTGGGAACAAATAGATGTTGGCGGCCCCTTTGGTAGTTGGAACAGTCCTTCGGGGAATGCCCCGTTATTCAGGTCATTCATTCCAACTGCTACACCCGTTCGATTTTTTCCAAAAATATCGGATGTAATTAATAACGTTACTACCAAAGGCGAAATACTACCAACCTATGCACGTACTATGAACTTCCGACTCACGGCGAGAGATAACCGGGCAGCAGGAGGCGGCGTTTGTTTCGATGAAACGGCTATTACTGTTGATGCAACGGCAGGACCTTTTCTGGTAACCTTTCCAAACACAAGCGGAATTACCTGGCTGGTGAATGATTTCAAGACAATCACATGGGACCCATCCGGTACCACTTTGGCGCCCATCAGTTGCAGCAACGTGAAAATTGAGTTATCAACTGATGGAGGTAACACTTATCCGGTTATTATTCTTGCCAATACTCCGAATGATGGAACGCAGGAAATACAAGTGCCCAACAATGTAACTTCAACAGCAAGAATTAGGATTACGGCCGTAGGCAATATTTTTTATGATATTTCAAACGTTAATTTTTCTATCCAAAATCCACCAACACCCGATTTTGTATTCAATAATCCGGTTCCAACAGCCGTTTGTGGATCAAATAATTTATCTGTTAATCTAAATACTGCGTCATTAGCAGGGTTTATTACTCCTGTCAATTTATCCGCATCCGGTAATCCGGCAGGAACCAGCGTTTCTTTTGGGGTTAGTTCTCTTTCTCCAGGCGATGTTACAGCGGTTACTTTAAACAACACGGGTTCATTATTAAGTGGCACTTACAATATTACAATAACAGGTGTAGCAGGTTCGATTAATAAAACAAGGATCATTCCTTTTGTAGTGAGCAATACTCCGGTGCCTCCCTCAACGCTGAATGCACCATCTTACAATGCAGTTGGTGTACCCTTACTTCCTTCCTTTAATTGGTCGGCGGTGATGGGAGCAAGTTTTTACAAACTTGAGATATCCACATCAAATACGTTTTCATCGATCCTGCAAACAATTAATAACATTACAATGCTGCCTGTAGGATTAACAATCCCCCTTGCGGAAAATACGATTTACTATTGGAGAGTTACCACCAGTAATGACTGCACTACAAGTGCGCCCTCCTACACAGGTATTTTCAAAACCGGTATACCTCCCTGCAAAAACAGTACAGATGTGCCGAAATCAATTTCTGCATCCGGCACCCCGCTGGTTCTTTCCAACATTGTAATACCCGCTGCCAATGGGGTTATTATTAATGATCTGAATGTTGTTGGTTTAACTGGTACACATAGTTTTGTTGCAGATCTTACAGTTACACTAACCAGTCCCGCTGGTACAAGTGTTAATTTATTTGAAGAGGTTTGTTTAGGTAGTGCCAATTTTAATATCAATCTGGATGATGAAGCGATCCTTAACAATATTCCCTGTCCACCAACAGGCAATCAAACTGCAAAACCAGCAAATTCACTTTCGATATTCGACGGAGAGAACAGCACAGGCACCTGGACCCTAAAAATATCAGACGGTTTTAATAACGATGGGGGTGCTTTAACAGGCTGGGGGTTATCTATAAATAATTGTACACCACTTTCCACGCCCATATCATCCATGCCCTGGACTCAACTCTGCGCTAATTCATCTGCAACAAACCTCACTGCCAATCTAACGGGTGAGGTTTACCAATGGCAGGTCAATACCGGGGGAGGGTTTACAAATATTTCCAATAATTCAGATTACGCAGGGGTAACAACCGGCTCCTTGCAAATAACCAATGCCCCTTCTGCATGGACGGGTTATCAATATCGTTGCGTGGTAGATGGCAGCAATGGTTCGGTATTTACAATTGGTTTTACAAGTATCTGGAATGGATCGGTCAGTAATGCCTGGGAAAATCCTGCAAACTGGAATTGCAATACGATACCCGATGTCAACACTGATGTAATCATTAATAACGGAACAGTACTTGTAAATTCAAATGCTTTTTGCAGAAGTATTCAGGTAAATCCGGCAGCATCAGCCACTGTCAATTCAGGTTTTAAACTAACGGTTGTTCACTAAACAAGAAGGCATATTGGCAGGTTCCAAATAAGAAATTAGTTATCTTTTAAAAAATAAAAAAGGGTTTCACTCAGTTGCTATAATCGTGAATTTGTAATCGTGAATGGCCATTATTTCAGTATTAACCAGTCCTCATTCACAAGGAAGCACATAAATTGAAACCTATTTTTATCATATCTTATTTTAGTAATGCCATCTTACAAACGCCTCCATGGCTGCATATTTTGTCAATCCGAGTTGCGCATACAAGTCAGCGGTATTGCTGTTTCTTTCTTCTGCTCTTTGCCAAAATTCACGGCTGTCATCTCCCATAAATGGAACCATATCTTTTTGAGACTGATGAATAAAAATACCATAACGTTTCTTCATTACCTGATCCGGACTCATCGGAATGGCCATTTCAATTTCAGAGATATCCCATTCCTGCCAGGCACCTTTGTATAACCAAACCCAACAATCTTTTATCCATTCATCACCTGATGCTTTAAGTCTTCTAAAGGATTCAAAGATAACGTCAAGACAAACTTTGTGTGTACCATGTGGATCAGCAAGATCTCCTGCACAAAACACCTGGTGTGGTTTTATTCTCCGCAGCAATTCCATAGTGATTTGTACATCTTCTTCACCCATTGGGTTTTTCTGGATGGTACCTGTTTCATAAAATGGCAGGTTTTGAAAATGGATCTGTTGGTCTTTTAAACCAACGTATCTACAGGTAGCTTTTGCTTCACACCTTCTGATCAGCCCTTTTATTTGCCTGATTTGGTCAGTGTCTAACTGGTTGGTTGCCTTGTTATCCAAAAAATGCCGGGCTTTTTCTAAAATGGCTTTCGACACACTGCTGTCTATTCCGCTCAACTCTTCAAAACCTACCGCAAAATCAAGAAAACGGGTAACGAATTCATCCGTAACTGCAATGTTGCCACTTGTTTGATACGCCACGTGCACTTCGTGCCCCTGGTCGTGCAATCGCATAAACGTTCCGCCCATACTAATGATATCATCATCTGGATGAGGAGAGAAAATCATACAACGTTTCGGTTGTATATCACTTCTCTCAGGATGTCCTGGTAAAATTGCGTTTGGTTTTCCTCCCGGCCATCCGGTAATAGAATCACGAAGCATATAATAAACCTCCAGATTTATTTCATGGGCGTCACCTTTTTCTACCAGCAAATCACCCAGTGAGTAGTCATTGTAGTCTTTATTGGTAAGCATCAACACAGGCTTGCCTGTTTTTAGGATCATATTGGTAACAGCCTTGCGAATCATTTTCGGCGTCCATTCAATTTCGCCGGTCAGCCACGGATATTTGATGCGGGTTAATTCAGAAGCTGCCATTTCATCTATAACAAAAACGCAGTCACTGTGCGTTTGTAATAAACTGGCGGGCACCTGTTCGGTCACACTTCCTTCAACGGATTTAGCAACAATGGCTGATTTAAAACCCCATGCAAGCAATATGATTTTTTTTGCCTTAATAATGGTATTGATTCCGGCTGTTATGGCCATCCTTGGCACACGGGTTATGTTTTGAAAATCTTTCACATTAGCAATACGGGTAGAGTTCTCCAATGTAACCAGCCTTGTTTTAGAATAGATGCTTGACCCTGGTTCATTGAAACCAATATGTCCATTATTTCCTATTCCCAAAATTTGAAGATCTACACCACCAGCCTGTTCAATTTTTTCTTCCAACTCATGGCAATGTTTTTTTATATCGTCCTTTTCCCAGCTACCATCGGGGATATGGATGTTTTCCGGTTTAATATCCACGTGATTAAAAAGGTAACGATGCATAAAACTCCAATAGCTCTGAACAGCCTCTCTTTCTAATGGATAGTATTCGTCCAGATTAAAACTAATCACATTTTGAAAACTTAAACCTTCTTCTTTATGCATTCTTACCAGTTGCCTGTAGAGACTAATCGGGGAAGAACCCGTTGCTAAACCTAAAACACAATTTTGTCCTAGCTTTTGCTTCTGCCGGATCAGCGTTGCAATTTCCCCGGCAGCAAATATTGACCCCTCAACGGATGTAGCAAATATTCTTACAGGTATTTTTTCAAATGATTCAACCATAAAAAGATTTTAAATTTTTTAAATAAGTGGCAAAGTAATTAAAAGATGTTAAGATCACCACAAGAAAGCCTCAATAAATTTTTAAGATAAGGTTGTTTCAGATGCTTTTCATCTATTATTAAAATTTAAACACAGTAATTTCTTAGTTAATGAGGTAGTCGTTCCATACTCCATAAGCAAGCCTTGTATAAGCCAAATGATAAAACATTTGAAAATCCTCAAGAGTATAATGTTTTGGATGGCAGCAAACTAAAAATCATATAAACATGGGGCTGTTAAACATTTCAAAACATTTTTAGGGTAAATAATTATCAAAGATTTAATTATGGTACTTTTGGCCTTGATAAAATTTTACTTATGAGTATCGGTTGGATTATTTTTATTGTTGCCACCATCGGCTGGCATATTGGTATGTATGGTATGTTTTTAAAAGCCGGTATTCCCGGCTGGAAAGCGTTGGTTCCATTTTACAATACATGGTGCATTGTTGAAAAGATAAAATTAAAAAAGTGGTGGTTTTTTTTTCAGTTAGTTCCCATCGCAGGACAATTTATCACCATCTGGATATTAATAAAGTTTGTTGAGCATTTTGGCAGGTTTGGCATTGGTCACCATGCGATGACCGTTTTTTTGCCATTCATTTATTTCCCATATCTTGGTTTTTCAAAAGATGAACGTTATGCCGGAGAATCGGTTGCGAATAACTACAAAAAATCAGCCACAAGGGAGTGGATTGATGCGGCGGCATTTGCCGTTGTAGCAGCTACATTAATCCGCACATTTGTTTTTGAGGCTTATACCATACCAACACCTTCAATGGAAAAAACTTTGCTGGTGAATGATTTCTTGTTTGTAAGTAAATCAGCATATGGTCCCCGGATTCCAAATACCCCTATTGCCATGCCATTTGTACACCACACCATGCCATTCGTAAACGCAAAATCTTATTCAGAATGGATCCATATTCCCTACACACGATGGTTTGCTGAACCTGTTCAAAGAAATGATGCCGTCGTATTTAATTTTCCTGCCAATGATACCTTGATCAATGATGAAGTGAATTTTGGATCTAAAAGGACCTATTACGATGCCATCAGAGAAATGGGTAGAGACCAGGTTTGGCAAAATTTTGCAGATTTGATCATAACCAGACCTGTAGATAAACGGGAGAATTTCATTAAAAGATGCGTAGCTGTCGCTGGTGACACCCTTGAAATAAAGAATACTGTTTTATACATAAACGGGGTAGCACAGCCATATCCAGGTGAGTCTGAGTTATATTACAATGTTCAAACCAGCATCCCGTTGGATGAAGATGAATTGCAGGCGTTTGGAATTCATACCAATCCGGAGCAACAGGAATTTATGGGTTATGGTAACGGAATGTATATCATTAACATGACACCGGGAGAAAAGAAAAAATTGGCAGCGCTAAAAAATGTTCTAAAAATTGGCGTACAAATCAACACGGTTAGCAATAGTCTTTACCCTTATTATGACACGGCCGTGCATTGGAGCGTTGATAATTTTGGTCCACTTTGGGTTCCTAAAAAGGGGGCGACCATACAATTGACGGCAGATAATTATATCCGGTACGAGCGTTGTATCCGGACGTATGAAGGCAACGAATTTGAAAATAGAAATGGTAAAATGTATTTAAATGGTGCAGAAGTTACTACCTATACTTTTAAAATGAATTATTATTGGCTGATGGGTGATAATCGCCACAATTCCCTGGATAGTCGTTACTGGGGTTTTGTACCCGAAGATCATGTAGTAGGGAAGGCTTCTCTTATCTGGTTTAGTTGGGAAAAGGGTCCACGCTGGAAAAGGTTATTTAATGTAATCCGGTAAATCAATTTTTCGGGCATATAATTAGTCATTTTAGAATTAAAAAATCCTCCTTGCAAAATTGCAGGAGGATTTTTTATCAGACGAATATAGCGAACTGAGCAAAACGCAAGTGTTATAAAGCAATAAGAAAAATTTCTAAACGATTATTTAATAAAGCACAGCATGAAAACAAAAGACATACATTTTTCTGTAGCGATTTATAGCTCTATCGAAGAATTAGTTACTGTTGATGCATCCTTGTTAATCGCAGCCCGGGAGGCAACAAAAAATGCTTATGCTCCTTATTCAAGATTCTTGGTCGGTGCTGTTGCAAATTTGGCAAATGGTGAAATAGTAACCGGTACCAATCAGGAAAATGCATCTTATCCAGTGGGTATTTGCGCAGAAAGAGTATTGCTTTCCTGCATCGCAACGCTGTTCCCCGGCATTGCTGTAAATACGGTTGCTATTAGCTATAATAACGTAACCGGAGAAAGCAATCACCCAATCTCGCCATGTGGAATTTGCAGACAGAGTCTGGCAGAGTATGAGGAGCGGGTGAAAAAACCCATCCGGATTATTTTAAGTGGACAGTCCGGAGAAGTCTACATTGTGGAAAAAGCCAGCCAGTTATTACCACTTTCTTTTAGTGCAACTGATTTTGGATAGCGGTATAGGGCACCTTCGAAAAATTTACCATCGGATTATTTTAGTAACTGTTAATTTGGGTGTATTTAAAATTGTCGTAAGGGTTGCCAACCTTGTGCAGGTTCTTTTCTGCTAAAACACTTTAAAAAAGGTTGGCAACCCTCTATTGAGCTGCGCCAATTTTAAATACGCCCTTTATTTTTGACCTTGCTTTAACATTACTATTAAGCGTAATAAGGCGTTGCATGGTAAATACCGTTTTTTCGTACCCCTTATACGTTATTTCGCTAGTGTACTTTTATTGTGTTTAATAATTAAAAAGATGTTGGAAACCAATAAAACAGCCATTTTTCATTTACCAACCATTGTTAAATTTCATATTTCAGAATAGGGTTTGCACGCCGTTGGCCAATCTCCCTTCATGATCCAATAACCATTTTTTTCGCCAGAGATCGCCATTGTAGCCGGTTAGATCCCCATTGCTGCCGACCACCCGATGGCAGGGAACCACAATGCTGATGGCATTGCTCCCATTGGCTGTGCCTATTGCCCGGATGGCCTTTATATTTTTAATGCGCTTCGAAAGTTCCATATAGCTTATTGTTCTGCCGAAGGGAATATGGATTAGTTCGGTCCAAACTTTTTTTTGAAATAGTGTTCCTTCTTGTTGAAAGGGAAAGTCAAATGACGTTCTATCTCCATCAAAATATTCTGTCAGTTGCCGTTCACACTCCACGATAACAGGATGATTGTTTTGTTGTTTTGATTCAATATTGAAAGCAGTTCCCGGGTTCTTTAGTGTTGATTTGAACTGTAAAGAATGAATGTATTTGCCGTTGGCTTTTAATTCCATCATACCAATAGGAGAGTGAAAAAAGGAAATTTGTATGGACATTAAAAATATATTGAAGAATTTGAATGAATGTTTGTTGATTTGCCTAAAATGCAATTCCTTTGAATAGGAAATGCTGCTCACCATGAACACAATTAAAAGCGAAGGTAAATTTATAGAAAAAGCAATGAACGCCATTGCAGATCCCTGCAGATTATCAATTTTACAGGAAATTTCACGCAGAGGCGAAATTTGCTGCGGTGATGTACAAGGTCTTACCGGACTTTCACAGCCTACCTGTTCACATCATATCCGGTTACTTTCTGACAGTGAATTGATCCAGTGCAGAAAGGATGGACGCAATCATTTTTTTACTTTAAATAAGAATAATTTTAAAAAGGTAAGTTCATTCCTTGAAAAATTTCATGAAGTTTAAGCCAAACGATTTCAACACCATGTTTTACATTTAAACCTGGTAACAACTCTTCGTTATCACCACTGTAAAGTTCTCACGCCATTCGTTCCTGGTTAATTCGTAATGTTTTCGGAAAAAAATAACAAGGGAATTACATTTTTTTGCTGGCAATATTTTGACTAAACCAAAGCCATTTTAATTGTGCAGTTAATTTTTTACGGCCCATTTTGCCTAAATCAATGGTGCGCTGAATGCCCCATATCAACGATTTAAAGACTTTACAAAAAGCTTTCTTTAATGATGCGCCTGGCCAAATGAAATAACTTATTTTTATTCAAATTATGAGTTGCAGAAAGGCTGGGTCTAATTAAAATTGTTGCGCCACTATACAGGGTTGCCAACCTTTTTTTTTAAGTGTTTTTTAAAAGAAAGAACCTGCACTAGGTTGGCAACTCTTCCGACAATTTTAAATGCACCAGAAAGGCTGCTATTCGGTAAATTCTAAAATAAACACGTACATTAAAATATGGCAGATACCCGTTTATTTTCATCAGCTATATTAAAAAATTATTTTTTTACACCCTTATTTTAAAATAATAACAGCCAGATAAAATCCGGCTGCTGTTCTTCAAGTAACCATCAGTATTTTTTTCCAGGCTGGTTAGTCATTCTCGGCTTTTAATCGTTGCTTTTCAACCCGGGATGCTAACAAAATACTAATCCAATACAAAAACAAAAGCGGTATCGCAACTAAAAACTGGCTCGTCCAATCAGGTGACGGTGTGATGATTGCCGCAACAACCAGTATTACTACGAAAGCATATCTAAAATATTTTTTTAGCATACTGCCGGTAACGATTCCCATTTTTGCCAATACGAAGCAAAGCACGGGCAATTCAAACGCTATTCCGCAACCCAAAATTAGATTGGTAAGCGTATCAATATAATCATTTACCGAAGGGCGATATTGTATCATTCCGCTATTACCCAAGGTAAAGCCAGCCAAAAAATTAAAAGTAAAAGGCGCTAATAAATAATAGCCAAATATAGCACCGGTGAAAAAGAAAAACGAAATCCACCAAACACTTTTCCGGCCATACTTCCTCTCTTTCAATGAAAGTGCTGGTTTTACGAATCTCCAGAGCTCCCAAAAAATATAGGGGAATGCAGCAATAAAACCGCCGATCATCGCAATACTGATTGCCGAGGTAAACGTGCCATTTACGGTAGTAATCTGGAAGTCTATTTTTACCGCAGGCATACACAAAGAGGAGCCTAAATGCATCCATTCTCCTAATTGACACAGTGCACCATAAGTAAAAAAAGTTTCACTTGCCGGGGCCAATATTATGTTATCATAAACAAAATCAATGTATACAAAAATTGCAATCACAGCTATAAGCCAGGCAACGATACTTCTTACAAGGTGCCATCGCAAGTCTTCAATATGATCAAAGAAATTCATTTCAAATTTCTTTGGCTCGGCCTTGCCACTGATTCTCTTTAAAAAGTATTTCCTGTTAGAAGCTATTGTTTCCAATGTATTAAAAGGTTGACTGTTGATGATGAATTTTGCATGGTATTAATATTAACTACAAATTTCTACATACACGATCAGGTATCGCTGCCATACGCATATGTTATACTGCTGAAATTTGTAATGAAATTATTTGGAAATTCCTGAAACCGGCTCTACCAGAGATTTTTCTTTCATACCTGCTTCAATATCGCTTTTAACAGAATCTTTGGCATCGTTAAAATCACGAACACCTTTGCCAATACCTTTCATCAATTCCGGTATTTTTTTTCCACCAAATAATAATACTACTGCCAATAAAATAAATATCCATTCCATACCACCGGGCATTGCTAAAAAAACGGATAAAATTGTGTGTGAAAATGTCATAATAATTTTTTTGTGTAAAATAGCCACTGAAGATTTGCAGTGTTTATTTTGCTTATTAAAAATAAAAATTGAAAAAGAGTGGTAACAAGGTAAACAAGGTGTTTGTAGGATGACTACATTAGTGGTAGTCATCCTACAACAACAATGTTATTATTTAAGCGAAGAAAGGGGTCACAATTGCCAAAACCTGATCGCCGGTTAAAGCCTCATCAAAAGCTTCTGATGCGGCATTGGCACTAATGGCAAAACTACCAATATTTACAATGTTAACACCTGCCTGTGAGGTAATTTCTTCTCCATTGTAACTGGCCTGTACTGCCGCAGAACCAATACCACTTTGATTTAAGGTAATCCATGGTTTTACATTTACACCTGCCGGAACCAGAGATCCGTTGGCTTTGCGCATTTGGCGAATATGTGATGCGTGCCTCGCTTCAACTGAATGAATATTTAGAGCAGCAGTTAACACATCATTGTTACTCATTAAATTCCCTGCCTGCCCTTTGTAGGCCCTTACACCAGTATCTTCAAAGGTTTGCGCCACGGCCAGAAACAAACCATAATCGGTAAATACGGTTGGAAAAGTTCCTTTTGCAGTGAAGTCAAACGAGGCTGCGGTTTTTACAACGGGTGTTCCACCCATAGCGCTAATGGCGGTTTTCAAAAAGTTAACGTGGGCAACTTCATGATCCCGAATTGTTTTGATTGCTGCAAGCGGTGCGCCTACAGGTATGGCTAGAGTTCCTGCTACGCCTGCTGCATAACCAGCTTTGTAAAATTCTGCTTCCAGAAATTCCAATGTTAGTGCAAAGTTCAAAACATCGGTAATGGCATCATTGGTACCTGTTGGGCTACCGTACGCTTTATTTAGCATTGAGCCAAAAGCCAATGGTAAAGATGCCAATGCTATTTTTCCTGAAAATTTTGCGAAGCTTTTCATCGCATTTCTTCTGCCGTCTAAACGGGCGTAAATTTCCGGATCTACACTTTCAATTTCTTTGATAATGTTTTCTATTTTCATAAAATAAATTTAAGAGTTTGGTAAATTGCTGATGTTTAATTTAGTTTTTACGTAGGTACCGGCAATCGCAAAGACTTCACTCGGTGTGCGACTGATTTCAAGTGCATTGGTATCGAGGTCGTTTGCAAAAGTTCCGTTCGAAATCAGGTCTCTGATATAGGCAGCATGTCTTGCTTCTACTGAAACAATTTTACCAGCCAATAACAGATAATCGGCACTGGCGAGTAACTTTCCTGCACCATTATATGCAGATACGCCGAGGTCTTCAAAGGCTTTTGCAGCACCCAATACACTGTCCCTGCTTCCAAAATTAATAGAGGAGAAATCCAGTTCTAATTTTGGAATAGCCGCTGCGGCTAATGCAGCTTTAAAGAATTCACGGTGGGCAATTTCATGATCTCTGATGTCGCCCAATAATGCACTCTCTGAAGCAGTGATACCTGAATAAGGTGATTCAAATACTTTGATGTAAAAAGCAGCTTCAATCTGCTCTAAAGCATAGGCATAGTTTAAGATCCCGGGATCGCCAGAACCCAGATCTACTCCACTATTCATTGATGGTGCATCATCCTTTTTACATGCAGCAGCAGTAAGCAATAAAGCCGAAGCACCTCCAAAGTATCCTAAGAAGTTTCTCCTGGATACATTTTTGAAGTTGGCTTTTGCCTCTGCCACTAGTTCTTGATCGGTTGAATTTTTTGTTGGCATAACGAATTGTTTTTTTTGTTTAAAAATGTTGAAATCATTTTACGAATGATATTAATCAAAACCAACTACGACATAAGTTTGCAGATGGATTTAAAAAGTTTGAATTAAAATTTTATTTTTCAAAAATTTGATCAACTTCATTCATATGTTTGCACTTTGGGGCACATTCTACTCACATGTCAAAAAATAATATCATGCCGTACTGGTTAGTAAAGTCAGAACCTTTTAAATATAGTTGGGACCAGTTTGTAAAAGACAAACAAACATTCTGGGATGGCGTACGAAATTATGGAGCACGCAATAATTTACGTGCAATGAAAAAGGGCGACCAGGTTTTATTTTATCACAGCAATGAAGGTGTAGAAATTGTCGGCATTGCCAAGGTTGCAAAAGAGTCATACCAGGATCCAACTACCGAAGATGCTGCCTGGTTGGTGGTTGATTTAAAGCCTTACAAAAAATTAAAACATCCGGTTACACTGGCGCAGGTAAAAGCCGATATCCGTTTGAGTGAAATGGCCCTGGTTCGTCTGGGAAGGTTGTCTGTTCAACCTGTTACTGATGAGGAATGGAAAATAGTAATGGAGCTGGCAGGGGAGAAGTAATATCCAGCGTTTGCTGAAAAGAAATATAAATGTAGCGCTGTTGAATCAGCATATAGTGCTATTCGTAAGTGAAAGGTGAATCGTGTAAATTTTTTAACTTTCTCATTCTCCTTTGCGCTTTCAAAATTATAAACGTTTTCGTTTGTATTTCATTTAACATTTTACGCAGGTTTCCTTTATTATGTAATTTGTATCAATGAGCATCTAATAACGCTAAACTTATTGTTATGAATGCTAAGCTATTATTACCCGCCTTGTTATTTGCTACATTTTTATTTTCTTGCCACAATAACTCAAAAGAAAATCAAGTAGCTGATTCTTTAATGGCAGACAGTAAAAACGTACCCCCACAAAGCCTGCAAAACGGTGCTGAAAATGAAAAAGTACCAGTTGGCAATTCAAGTCAAAGTATAGCCGATTCTTCTTTTCCACAAACACCCGCCTCAGCAGTCGCCCACACAAATTGGGACAAGAAGATTATCAAAACAGCCATTGTTCTACTAGAAGTAAAAGATTTTAAAAAATACAACGAGACTATCCATAATAGTATCCGTCAATGTGGTGGCTATATTGCTCAGGAAGAACAAAATCTTACGGATGAAAAAACAGAAACCGTGCTCACTTTAAAAATTCCGGTAGATCAGTTCTAGAGCTTAATGAACATTTTGCCAGTAGGAGACGTAAAAGTGATGCAACGCAAAATTACCAGCGAGGATGTAACCGGAGAAGTAAATGATACCAGGTCGAGATTAGAAGCAAAAAAGCAGGTGCGATTAAAGTACCTTGATTTTTTAAAGGCATCGAAAAATATGGAAGAAGTGTTGCAGGTACAAAGTGAAATCAATAGCATCCAGGAAGAAATTGAAGCCGCTGCCGGGCGGGTAGAATACCTCTCTCACCAATCG
The DNA here is from genome assembly GCA_041740215.1 of Ferruginibacter sp. Lineage (GTDB taxonomy): Bacteria > Bacteroidota > Bacteroidia > Chitinophagales > Chitinophagaceae > Ferruginibacter. Next base: position 8,170 of record JBGSMI010000121.1, on the reverse strand, counting down.
GCGTACAGCACCATCAACCTCACTTTTTATCAACCTGCTGTTGGATTTAAACCCACCAACGTAAGCCCGACATTTTTTACCAGGGTTGGAAATGCATTCAAATCAGGTGCTGAGTGGCTGATCGAATTATTGATTGCAATGATTTCGATATGGCCGCTTTGGTTGATTATTATTGGTGGATTTTTCGGATATAAAACAATGAAATCTTTCAAAGTAACGCCACAGAAATTGTAGATTTGCCTATGGCTAAAAAGCATATTGTAGTACTAACCGGCGCAGGCATCAGTGCTGAAAGTGGATTAAAAACATTTCGGGACAGCGATGGATTGTGGAATGGGTATGACGTTTACGAAGTAGCATCGCCGCAAGGCTGGGCCAACAATCCCAAACTGGTGCTGAATTTTTACAATGACAGAAGGAGAGATGTTGCTACAGCGAAACCCAATGCCGCCCATGTAGGTCTGGCAGAACTGGAGAAAGATTTTGACGTAACCATCATCACACAAAATATTGATGACCTGCATGAACGTGCAGGCTCAACAAAAGTATTACACCTGCATGGACAGATATTTTTGATGAGAAGTGAAGATGATGAGACAACGACTTACCCGATATCCGGCGACATTAATGTAGGTGATACCGATAAAGATGGGTCACAATTAAGGCCGCATATTGTATGGTTTGGAGAAGCCGTTCCCATGATGGAAAAGGCAGTGAGTGTGATGAATGATTGCGATTACTTTATAGTGGTAGGTACTTCCTTGCAGGTTTACCCTGCAGCCTCATTACTGCAGTATGCGCCGCCTTATCTTCCAAAATTTATTATTGATAAGAAGATACCGGAAATAAGCAGCTCTCCGAATCTTACACTAATTGAGAAGGCTGCTACAGAAGGGGTAGCAGTGTTAAGGGAATTATTAAAAGCCTAAACCAACTGTTTTTTAATAAAGGATCGGGAATTCAGAACTGGCAGGGATGAAAAATAAAAATCATTCATGTCGTCTGTTATAATCGTATCACATTTGGCACTTAAAGCAGCGTAATTTTCAATGCCATCCTCAAAATCATTTACCAACGTAGTTTTAAAAGATGGAACCACTTCATTTTTAAAGATATCTGTTATGGATAACTTATTTGCTACATTTACAATTTTTCGCTTTGCCAGTTGGGTGCCGGATTTTTTTTCAGCAAAGTAAAAAGCAAAGACCAAGTATACAGGTGAAGCATAAACGGTAAATTTTGGGTTATCAACTAAACTTAAAATGCTGAGGGAGTAAGTAAACAGCGGGTATTCTTTATCCAGGATGGATACTAAAACATTTAGGCCAATAAATGTTCTCATTTTTTAGATTTAAAATATTCCTTTTAAGCGCCTTGCTTTTACGGGGCTTTGTTGGATAAACGGCTGCGCCTTCACTAACCATAGTTACCCAATCCAAAATAGGAAAATCCTCTAAAGACTGGTATCTTTTGCTGGTACCTTTATTTAATAAAAATTCTATCAGGCGTGAAAGGCTGATATTATTTTCAACAGCGTATTTCCTGAATTTAGTTATTACCGTTTTATCAAAGCCTGACGTGATTTTAGCGTCCATAAATTTTTTTTGATAGGACTAAATAAAAAACATGTACGTAAACTAAAAATATGTTATGCCGATCGTTCGGTAAAGCGAATGCCAGCCTTTTCCAATTCACTCAAAACAGGTAAATAAATTTCCCGAATGGTAGGAATATGAATACCACTTAACAGGATAGTTCCGTTTAAAATTAATTTTGCTGCAATGCCTAATGGAAGTCCCACAGTTTTTGCCATTGCGGTGCGTAAATGGTCTTCGCCTTTCACAATTAAACTACTTTCAATTTGGATGGTTTTGCCTAATAATTCATATTCAATTTCATGCAGCATTACAATCATATCCTTATCGGCAGGCTGCATTACAAGTTTGGTTTCCAATAAATATTGTAATACATCCGCTGATGTATTAGCAGCTATTGGAACCAACGCCCCATCAAACAATCCAAGAAATCGCAGCAACTCTTTATTTTGGTTGTTTACAAAAGGTTTTATTGAAGCTGACCAATCTGCAAAACTCAATCCTTCTGTATTTAAAATGATCGTGTCGTTCGCCAGATCTGCTTTTACGATGGCATTCCATCCAACACAAAAGGAAGGATAGCGCAAAGTAGTTCTGATAAAAGTTGCGATGTTCTCCAGTTTATAAATTGGCAGATAGCTTAGAGAATCCCTGTTGGGATATACGGCAATGTTACCCAATCCATCAATATTCACTTCTGTATTATTCTCAAACAAATCCTTGTAATCCTTGTGTAGAATTTCGTTGTTCAATTTATATTCAGCTCCGGCTGTTCCGGCCATTACAACGTTTCGGGGATTCCAGCTTATTTTATAATGCCAGGGATTGGTATCACTTTCGGGGGCAATCAATCCGCCACAATGACTTTTAAAGGAGGTAATACAGCCGCCGTTGTTTTTAATATCATCCATTATTTTCATAGCGCTCATGTGATCAATTCCCGGATCAAGGCCCATTTCACAAATGAAAAGTAGATTTTTATGTTCAATTTCCGATTGCAACCCTTTTATGGAGGCATCCAGATACGAGGCCGTCAATAAATTTTTGCCAAAGGCCACGCAGTCTTTTGCAACCAAAAAGTGAAGGGCAGGGGGCATCATTGAAATAACAATATCGGCCTGTTGAATCAATTCAGAACGTTGTAGCTCATCTTTTATATCGATTTGAAAAGCCTTTACAAAAGGCGAATGGTTGGACTTGACTAAAATCTGTTCCATATTGGCATCAGCAATCATTACCATCCAGGTTTTTGCAGCAGCTTCCGAAATTAAATAATCAATTAGAACAGTGGCCGATTTTCCGGCGCCAAAAAGCAGTACTTTTTTCAAGATCTTAATCATTTTAGTGTGGCAAGGTATTACATAGTATTCTATTAGGAAGTAAAATGAAGGTGATCTTCATGCTAAAATATTTTTTTCGCCAAACACAACTCATGAATCAGGCTTCAAAACAGGTGTAAAACAGTTAACTTAACAGGTTTTTCCGGAAGCGGAGTTTTCCATTAAAAAGCAGAACAGAGTCTTTGAAATTTTCTCCACATTCCTTGATTAAATGTGTAAAAATAGCACTGTTACCAGCGGTGAGGTGTCAGGTTAAGTGGGTTAAAATCGGTACTTTCGCACACTATAATTTTATATGGAAAATAACGAAGATTTAAATGGAGAAATGCTTCCACCGAATGATGGCGGAGCGGCAAGTAACAGGGGTAGAATCATTCCTGTAAATATTGAAGAGCAAATGAAAACATCCTACATCGATTATTCGATGAGTGTAATTGTTGGCCGTGCTTTACCCGATGTAAGGGATGGTTTGAAACCCGTTCACCGCCGTGTATTGTTTGGAATGAACGAACTGAGTAACTATAGTAATAAACCCTATAAAAAAAGTGCCCGTATTGTGGGCGAAGTTATGGGTAAATTTCACCCACATGGTGATGCGTCGATTTACGATACTATGGTTCGTATGGCCCAGGACTGGTCGATGCGATACACAATGGTCGACGGTCAGGGTAACTTTGGTAGCCAGGATGGAGATCCACCGGCTGCCATGCGTTATACTGAAGTAAGAATGGAGAAATTTGCCGAAGCAATGTTGGAAGATATCGAAAAGGAAACGGTAGATTATCAACTCAACTTTGATGATTCACTGAAAGAACCAACGGTATTGCCGACCCGAATTCCTCAGTTATTATTGAACGGTTCAAGTGGTATCGCAGTTGGTATGGCTACCAACATGTTGCCGCATAACCTAAGCGAAGTAATTGATGCCTGTGTGGCGTATATTGATGACAGGGAAATTTCAATTGATGATTTGATAAAACATGTAAAAGGCCCTGATTTTCCAACAGGAGGTATCATATATGGTTTTGAAGGTGTAAAAGCAGGTTTCCACACCGGGCGGGGACGAGTGGTATTGCGTGGTAAGGTAACCATCGAAACCGGAAAGAATGGTAGGGAAAAAGTAATCATTACCGAAGTGCCTTACCAGGTGAACCGCGATGCTTTAACTGCAAAAATCGGCGACCTCATCAATGAAAAGCACATTGAAGGAATATCTGATGTAAACAATGAAAGTAATAATAAGGAAGGTACCCGGGTGGTAGTTGACCTAAAAAAAGATGTGGTAGCCCAAGTGGTAATCAACCAATTGTACAAACAAACGGAATTACAAACTTCTTATGGTATCAATAATGTGGCGTTGGTTAGGGGTAGACCAAGAATTTTGAATTTAAAAGACCTGATCAGCGAATTTATCTTATTCAGGCACGAGGTAGTTGTTCGCAGAACACAATTTGAATTACGAAAGGCTCAGGAAAGGGCCCATATACTTGAGGGCTATATCATTGCGTTGGATAATGTGGACGCCGTGATCAAACTGATCCGTGAATCATCTACACCAAACATTGCGCAGGAAGGCTTGATTAGCAATTTTGGGATGAGCGAAATACAGGCTAAAGCCGTGTTGGAGTTGCGTTTGCAACGTTTAACCGGTATGGAGATCGATAAGATTCGGGAAGAACATGCAGAAATCATGAAGTTAATCGACCACCTGAAAGAAATTTTAGCCAACGAAGGAATGCGCTACGATATTATCAAAAATGAATTGGCTGAAGTAAAGGCAAAATTCGGTGATGATCGTAAAACAGAAATCGTTTATGTAGGCGACGAAATGAACATGCTGGACCTGATTGAGGAGGAAGATGTAGTGGTTACCATTTCTCACCTTGGTTATATCAAGCGCACCTCGTCAGCAGAATATCGCCAGCAGAGGAGAGGTGGTCGTGGCTCAAAAGGAAGCAGCACCCGTCAGGAAGATTATATTGAGCATCTTTTTGTTGCATCTACGCATCATACCTTGATGTTCTTTACCGAAAAAGGAAGGTGTTTTTGGTTGAAAGTATACGAGATTCCGGAAGGCGATAAAACAAGCAAGGGCCGAGCATTACAAAATATGATACAAATACCGCCGGATGATAAAGTGAGGGCCATTATAGATGTAAAGAATTTTAATGACGAGGAATATGTGAAGAGTCATTACATTGTTTTATGTACCAAGAAGGGAATCATTAAGAAAACTGATCTGGAAGATTTTAGTCGTCCAAGACAAAATGGGATCAATGCTATCAATATCCAGGAAGGCGATCAGTTGCTGGAAGCAAAAATGACGGACGGGAATTCGGAAATCATGCTGGCAGTAAAGAGTGGACGTGCCATCCGTTTTCCCGAAGAAAAAGTACGTTCTACGGGACGTGGTGGAATTGGTGTATTTGGAATTGAAGTAGATGACGATAAGGATGAAGTAGTGGGTATGGTTTGTGTAAACAGGGAAGATAAATCAAGAACCATTTTAGTAGTTAGTGAAAAAGGGTTTGGAAAACGCACTTTCCTGGACGATCCTGAAACCGGCGAAGCCAATTACCGCATCACCAACCGTGGCGGTAAAGGCGTAAAAACGATCAACGTTACCGACAAGACCGGTTCATTGGTTGGGTTGCTGGATGTGACTGAAAAGGAAGATTTGATGATTACCTGTGTAAGTGGCGTAACCATCCGCATGAGTGTTTCAAGTGTGAGTGAACAAGGACGTGCAACACAAGGCGTTAAGCTGATCCGGGTGGATGAAGGGGATGCAATTGCCGCCATTACCAAGTTGGATGAAGAACCTGAAGTACCGGAAATAACAGAGGAAATTATTTTTGAAGTAACCGAAGGCGATACGGAACCAATAGGTGATACTGAAACCACTGCAACTGATGAAACAACTGCACCAACAAATGATGAATCAGATTATATTGAACCAATTGATAGTGAATAGATAGTGTAATTTACCAGTAATAAAATTGAATGCTGCATCAAGGAATTGTTGCAGCATTTTTTTGGGAATGGTTAGAAATTATTAATTCAATTAATACTTCTTATAGTATTATTTTACAGTATTTTACAAGTTTTATTGCGTTTTATTAATGAGGTAAAGAGCAGCATGTTCACTCTATTGTTATTTTAAATTTATCAATATCTATTAATTGAATGATAAACAATTGTATAGGAATTTAAATGAAAAGTAGATTCAAGTAAATCACTGTTTCTTTACGGAAATGTAATTTTTCATGCTAGCTGCAAAGCGTTTTCCAGGCACTTCGTTGAAAACGATTTCGGTTGATTTTAACCGGACAATAGTGTGGGTTGGCGGCATGCGTGGGTATCGATCCATGTGCGGATAGGTTTTTTATTTTTTCTTTTGCCGCGGAGCCCTTTTAATTCGCCTTAGCGAATATCTTTTTTAACGGTAGTTAAAAATCATAATATACTGGAATGAAAAAGGGTGGTGATTAGCTAATATTAAATTTAATTCGAAGGTTGGTCTGTTATAAATTGATCCATATACACAACGGGCATAATTGTATTACACAAATAAGTATTTTTTAGATCTGAATATATGATTCCTCTTACCGTGGAAATCGAAACAGGACGTATAGTCACTTCCAGGACCTGTGGCACAACATATAAACCATCTTTATTCATTATTATAAACTTTTCAAATTCTGTAATATGGAATAAGCACCAAACTGTATAAGATGCGCAGACATGATTAATATCTGCTGCATCCATTATTTTAACTCTAACACTCATTATAACAATATTTCGTTCAGCTTGAATTCTCGTATCCAATTTTACTTCGTAAATGAAATCGGCTGGAACAATATTATTCTCAATAAGTTCTGGCATATTTTTACTCGTGATCTGTACACCAACAAAACGAAATTCTATATTTTCATCATTTTTCACTTCATCCATAAAAAAGAATTAGAGCAATTAAGCAACTTTGGATTTAAGAGTTATAGGGGTTAATTTCCTCTCTGAGATGCCTTTAACACTAGTCCATAACCTTGTCTCTAAACCAGGCTTTGTTGAATAGGCTACTTTTAATACTGATACTGGTCCTCCTTTTGAGTCACTGGTACTATTTATGCTGCCATTATCTAGGGATGTATCTTTCCAGATTGCAGGATTTAAAATTTCTATAGAACTAGCTGATTCTAATTTCAATATTGATTGAAGGGTGAGGTTATGATCACCCGAAAGCCATTTACTTAATTGACTTTCGGCCATTTCTAACTTATCAGCAATTTCTTTCTGTTTGTAATTATTACTCTCTACAAAATTTTCAATATAATTTGAAACCGCCATAGCTTTAATAGCATATGTTTGACGTACTGATTTTTCATTATTATTTAAAAAATCAAGTGCTTTTGTAGGAGTTAATTTTCTATTTCGTTTCATACTATATAATTAAAATAATATCTTCAATATTTTCATCTTCGGATTGATTTGTATCAATGATATATCTATCCTCTAAATATATTGTTTTATTTACATTTAGTGCATCATAAAAAGCAATTGCTACACTCTTCGCAAATATAAATGGGGCTCGGCAGTTAGGGCAGTCCATCGGATTTTGCGCTGTCTTACTACATCCATTTAACAATATAAGTATTTCATTAGAAACTCTTATACAATATTGCCTTTGCCCATAATGAAAAATCCCATCACTATCCCAAAATGTATAGCTATTATTAGGTATAGCTGAAAATAATCCCTCGCTTCTAAAATTCTTTTCATTCGCTCCGGTATAATCTGTTATCTCCTTTATTAATATTTCAATTTCTTTGAACTGCTTTAAATCTCTACCGCCATTTTTATTCATTAATGTAGAGAATTTCTCAAATTCGTTTGTTTCAAGCACTCCATCTTCGCCAATAACGGAGATAGAGTATAGGTCTACTTTTAAATAATCACCTAAAAATACTATAGAAGCTTTCAACTTAACTTATAAGTTAAGACAAATGTAATGCCTTTTTTTAAATTAGGATTTATTTGTCATGTTAATAGATAATGTGCAATACAAAATAAGTAACTAATCTTAACAAAATGAGGTTGGCTTAACCCCCTATTAATTGGAACGTTTTTCAATTTTGTTTAATCACCTAGAATAGGTTTTTTGAGGCATGATCGAACAAAATAATTTCTCTCGAAAAAATTTTGTTCGGATGCCGTTTATTTCATTCGGCTAAATTA
>JBGSMI010000345.1:0-10887 GCA_041740215.1 Ferruginibacter sp. | reverse complement strand
AATGTCATATTTCTGTAAAACATTTGTCATGAGTTTGTCACTTTAGGTTAAATAGTTTTGTTCTTGAAATTTTGATAAAACAATTCGACGAAAGAATAAATTTTCAAAAAGTAAATTAATTGTTATGAAAAAAATGTCATTGTTAAATGCGACAACACTCTTTCTCGTTGTGATGCTTTTATCTGCATCGGTGTTTCAGTGCAGAAAGGAAGGTGATCTGGCAAAAGGTCTTAACAGGTCTTTTAATGGAACTTCCGATTCTACTTTATATGCTGCATTTTATGAAAGCAACACCATTTCGTCTGCAGATGTAACACCTGATGTAAATGACGTGATGAAGTTTAGAGGAGTGCAAACCATTGTTCATGAGTATTGTGCCACCTCCAATTGTCACAACGGCCCCATTGCGCCAAAACTTGATTCTTATACTGACATTATGAAATTTGTAACTGCAGGTAATCCGGAGGGAAGTGAATTATGGGAGTTTTTGACTACCAATGATTTCAACAAAGCAATGCCGCCGGTAAATTCAAATCATGAAATGAATGCTACTGATAAATCATTGTTGTATAACTGGATAAAGAATGGTGCTAAAGAAAGACCGGATTTGGCTGATTTTAGACCGGCTGCGATTTCTTTAATGGCCACAGGCTGCGGATCTGTTAACTGTCATGCCCAGTCAACTGCAACCGGCGCATGGGCAAGAAAGGGTTGGGTTCCAACTTTAGCTGCTTCGGATACTACCAATTATATTTATACCAGTGCTTCTGGTGCAGTTACCAATTATTGTCTGCTTACCAACAAGGCCAGACTGGGCGAAGTTTGGGGTGGCTATAAAGACAGCGTTAAAAAGTTTTATGCGGATACAATCGGTAATCTGTCTTTTAAACCGTACAAAACTTTTAGTACACGTGGCCCATTAAATGACTACGATGATATATTAATGGATGTTAAATATCCAAAAAATGTAAGAAGCACAACTGTGAAAAATAATTTCCTGAACAGTACAGATTGTTTGATCCGCCGTATGGATTCAACACTGATTTATTCGAACATTTATACAGGTGTGGCCGCATCTAAAAGTGGTAATATGGCTTACGATGACGGTGGTTGCAAACCTTCTGAAGTGGCGCTGATTAAAGCCTGGTATTTTTCAGATCCCAATATTCCGGATCATTGGAAATATGGATTGAATAATGCCGGTATTTTTAAATACATCAAAACAGGTACTGTTATTACAAAAAAATAATCTGATACAATCATTCTAAAATTTAGAGATATGAAAAAGGGAATAATACTAATAGCTTTGATGGTCTCCATGCTGATGTATATTTTACCATCCTGCTATAAAAATAAAGAAGATATTCTTGAACTACCAAAGGTTTCCTTTAGAGGCGAAGTAGTTCCTATTATGGTAGCCGGTGGTTGTGGTTGTCATAATAATGGTGTAACAAAAAATGCGGTTCAGTTTTCACATGCCGACACCATTTTTTATGATGCCATTCTTGGCAGGGTTGGCTTGTTTGATAAATGGATAAAAGGCGGAACCCATCCGGGAGGTGGAGATATTGATTTTAAAGCGAATGAAAAATTGACCGTTGCTAAATGGATAGCTGAAGGTGCCAAAGACGATGGCGGTGGTTGCACGGTTACAGGTGTTATTACCTATACGGCTAATATTGCACCAATTTATACAACCAGTTGTAAAGGTGCAACCTGCCATGGCGGTATTGCTATTGGACTTGATTACGACAAGTTCGTTGCTAATAAAACTGCATTGAATGCGATGATGGCCAGCAGTGGTAATGCAGGTCACCCGGGTGGTGCATTGAGTTTAAGCTCCTGTACTGTAAAGATTTTTAACGAATGGATTGCACAGGGCCAAAAGAAATAATTGGTAGTATTTCAGGCAACAAAAATTAATTATGTTTTTAAAAATAAAAATAGATTTTATGAAAAAAATAGTATCACTGCTCGTTTTTTGCTTTGGCTTTTTTGCCCATTCAATTGCGCAGGATTCCGCTGTTGCAGAAACCAAACAAGCAACTAAACAAAAATTTGCACGGGCAACTTTTAATGCCACCAAGCTGATCAATATGCAAACCACCGAGATCGTTGGCAAAGGTGTAAAGCAGTTTATGGTTTCTCACCATTTTAGTTATTTGTGGAACAAAGATGCCGGATCACAAAATTTAGCCCAGTTTTTTGGTTTGAATTCAGGTGTTGCACATACGTATGTTTCATTTGATTATTCGCCCACTTCTTTTTTAAATGTAGGCGTAGCAATGGCTGGTGGATCTAAATACGAAGCATGGACGAAATTTAAATTACTGCGTCAGCAAACAGGGTTAAAAAATATGCCGGTTTCATTGGCGTTTTATTCACTGGCAAATGTTAATACCGCAAAAGATGCAAGCGTACAACTTACTGCCAACAAGTTTTCTTTCCTGCACCAGTTGCTGATTGCACGTAAGTTCTCTGATAAAGTATCGCTGCAATTAATGCCAACCTGGATACATTTTAATGTGGTTCCTTATGGTATCAACAATAGCAATGATGTATTCTCATTGGGTCTGGGTGGTAAGTACAAAATGACCAGCACACTTAACCTTACTTTTGAATATGCACGTCAATTGAATATGTATAAAAATATCATCGCTAAAAATGGCGCCATACTAAATTACCAACCCGATTTGTTGTCTGTAGGTTTGGAGATCAATACTGGCGGTCACTTATTTCAGTTTTATATTGGCAACACTGTAGAGTCATCCAATATTGAGCAAATGGCTAAAAATAACAGTGTAATTAAAGATGGCAATTTTGCGTTTGGATTTACTATTAACAGAAGTTTTTAATTTGCATAATGTCTAAAATACAAACCTGGTCCAATATAGTTGAGTCGGCTTCTCCTTCAGAAGCTGACTCTTTTTTAGTATTCAAAATTGGCTGGATCTTTCTGGCAGATAAAACTTCCTTTATTGGCATGTCGCATTTTCAGTTACGGGATGGGTTATAAATAAATGCCACCGCAGTCTATCTAATGAAACAAACGTTATTCAACTTCAGGTACTGTAAACCTAAACCCAATTCCATGTATCGTTTCTATTGCAACACCCGGTTCTGTCCTCAGGTATTTTCGGAGTTTGCTAATAAAAACATCCATGCTTCTGCCAAGAAAAAAGTCATCCTTCCCCCAAACATTGATCAGTATCTCTTCCCGTTTTACAACTTTGTTTTGATGCTCGCAAAAAAACTTTAACAGGTCTGCCTCCCGCTGGGTAATGGTAAAGGTTTCGGTGGAGGTGATTATTTTAAGATTTACAAATGAAAACTGTATGTTACCAATGGAATAATCTTCAACGGTATCTGCATATAACTTTTTGCTTCGGCGCAAAAACACTTCTATCTTTTTTAATAGTTCAGGCATGCTGAAGGGTTTCGAAATATAATCATCTGCGCCTGTGTCGTATCCTTTCAATCGGTCTTCCTCTTGGTTTTTAGTACTTAAAAAAAGTACTGGCAGTACATCTGTTTGTTTTCTTATTTTTTTTGCTACAGTGTAGCCATCTTTATTGGGCATCATTATATCCAGGATACAGATGTCGAATTTCGTTTTGTCAAAAGTGTCGATTGCCGTTTGTCCATCTGCACAATGCACTACTTTGTAGCCCTCATCTTCCAATGTGTCTTTTACAATGAATGCAAGGCTGCTATCGTCTTCTGCAAATAATATGGTTGCTTTTGTTGGTTGCATAGTCATTTGATTTTAATGGGTGGGTAATTCAATTACAAACTCAGACCCAATGCCTGCTATACTTTTTACATGAATGTTTCCTTTATTTTCATTCACCACCTTTTTTACAAAATACAATCCCAGGCCGAGTCCTTTTACGTTGTGGACGTCACCCGTAGGCACCCTGTAAAATTTGCGGAATAGTTTCTTTTGATATTCTTCTTCAATTCCAATGCCATTATCTTTTATTGAAATTTGAAACATGCCATTGATCACCGTTGTCGTAACGATTACCACGGGATGAGGTGCATATTTAATCGCATTCGCAATCAAATTTAAGATGGCTGTGAACAGACCACTTTTATCTGCGGTTATTTTACTGTTCTTTTCTTCCAGCAACAGTTGCACCTGCGCATTCTTTTCATCAATGGTTACATGCAGTTGCTCAATTACCTGTTTAATTAATTCGTTGGGGATAATCGATTCTCTTTCTGGCGCCAATCCATTTGTTTCTGCTTTTAGCACCTTCATCAGGTTTTCAATATGGTGTTTCAGGTAAGCCGTTTGCCCCTGCATAAGCCTGGTATACTTTTCAAGTTTTTCAGGATACTCAATGATGGATGGTTTTGCAATCGCATCGAGTCCAACCATTAACGTAGTAAGCGGGGTCTGGAATTCGTGGGTTACATTTCTGATAAAATCATTTTGTACTTCATTTAAAAATTTTTGCCTGTACAAATGAAACATGCTAAAACCAAGGGCTATTAAAATGAATAATAATAGCACGCTCGAAATAATCCACCACGACATAGAACTTAAAATGTACTGACTACGGTGTGGAAAATATAGCTGCACATACGGGTAGTTGTTTTTGTAAACAGGGGCATCTGTGTCGTTGCTGTCGATGTAATTAGAGATAGCCGATGGTATGTATGCTTCATAAAAATAGCCTGCTGTTTTAGGTTCGTATAGGCTTAGCCTGCAATCAGTAAAAACACTAAAGTCTTCCAGGTTGTTTAAGATGGTTTTTACCAGACTATCTTTTGGCGGAATTTTATTTACCCTGAAACGAAAAGTACTGATATTGGTTTGTTCAATTAATTGTTGCAATTCCTGTCCTGAAGAATCGCTCAAGTCAAGGTCTTCATAAACCCCTTTTATACTTTTTATTACACTTGTGGAAAATTCCTTCTGGTCGTACTTGTAAATTTTATTTAGCCAGAATAGTTGTACCGATACCAATAAGCCAATGAGTATGGTGGATATTAAAATAATCCATTTAAGAGTTGTTGAGCGCATAATTCCTCGGCTTATTAACAAATGTTAATGCAAAGATGCAAACAAAAGATTGCATGTAATTGAATTGCTCAGTTAAATGGTGGTTAAGCAGTCTTGTCATAACCGCCATTAACGCAAATGTATAAGGTATAATTGCGGGTTGATTTTTTATGTTTATTTTGGGGTTAAACGATGGTTAAGGGCAATTTTAAATTTAAAACCGGTAATACATTTGTGTCGTAATAATAAGATAGTCTCTACAATTTAAAATCTCACAACAATGAAAAAATTAATGCTAGGTGCTGCAATGATGATTGGTTTTATCCATTGTTCAAATGCACAACAGGTACCTCCTGCAAAACCGTTAGTAAAGGCAAAAGTAGTAAATGAAGTAGCGGTAACACCGCAGGCAAAGCAGCCGGCTGCTGCTACAGCAATAGCTAAAACTCAGGTAAAAGCAAAGGAAGTTGCTGCTGTAAAAACAACCAATACCCAGGGTGTGGTGTTAAAAAAGGACGGAACGCCGGACAATCGGTATAAGACTACTCCAGTCGCCGCAAAAGGTCCGTTAAAAAAGGATGGTACCGCTGATTTAAGATTTAAAGCAAACAAAAAGCCCAAATCCTAAATCATTCGTTTAACTAGGTTGGTTTTTTGTGATCGGATTTTGCAAAATAAAATTTGTTTTTGAGGGTTATGTTAAGGGGGGGACGTCGCCGGTGGGTGACGTTTTTTTGTTTAGGATCAGGCCGCGGCCTGATCTGCCGCAAATATGCGATGGCCTGTTTACCGGAAAAATATGCGATTGCCTGATCTGCCGCAAATATGCGATTGCCTGATCTGCCGGAAATATGCGATTGCCTGTTTGACGAAAATTTACCATCGCCTTATCTTCCCTAATGATATTTATTATTTGCAGGACAAGGCTGCGGCCTGTTCCTACAGGACAAAAAAATCCCATTTCAATTGAAATGGGATTTTTAATCTATACTGAAATGAAATTTTATGCCAATGCTTTGTTCACCAAAGTTGCAGCTTCACTTAAAAGAATTGCACTTTGTACTTTCAAACCACTTTCGTCAATTAATTTTTTAGCTACATCCGCATTGGTACCCTGCAATCGTACAATGATGGGTATTTCAATATTGCCGATAGACTGGTATGCATCAATAACACCCTGTGCTACACGATCGCAACGAACGATACCACCAAAAATATTGATCAGGATCGCTTTTACTTTCGGATCTTTTAAAATGATACGGAATCCAGCTTCCACAGTTTGTGCATTGGCAGTGCCACCTACATCCAAAAAGTTAGCAGGTTCACCACCGCTTAATTTAATCATATCCATGGTAGCCATTGCAAGACCGGCACCATTTACCATGCAACCTACATTGCCATCTAGTTTTACAAAATTCAGGTTAAATTTCCCTGCTTCTACTTCAGTAGGATCTTCTTCAGAGATATCACGCAATGAAGCAATATCCGGGTGACGCATGATGGCATTGTCATCCACGTTCATCTTACAGTCTACCGCTATGATTTTATCATCACTGGTTTTGAACAAAGGGTTTATTTCCAGCATTCCACAATCTAACCCCACATAAGCTGCATATAAATTGGTTACAAATTTTACGCAGTTTTTAAATGCTTCTCCGCCAAGACCAAGGTTGAATGCAATTTTACGAGCCTGAAACGCCTGTAGCATACCACCCGGGTAAATCCATTCTTTAAATATTTTTTCGGGTGTGTTGTGCGCCACATCTTCAATATTCATTCCGCCTTCAGTACTATACATCACCACGTTTTGTCCCTTGGCTCTGTCTAGTAAAATAGACAGGTAAAATTCTTTAACTGGATTCGCACCTTCATAATATACATCCTGTGCTACCAATACTTTATTCACCATTTTACCTATAGGGCCGGTCTGGATGGTTACCAATGTACCACCGATGATGTTTTGGGCAATTTGTTTTACTGCTTCGGCATTTTTACCCACCGCTACACCACGCTGATCCGTTCCAACGATTGTTCCTTTTCCACGTCCGCCCGCATGTATCTGGGCTTTTACAACTGCAAACTTACTCCCATATTGAGAATGTATTTGTCTGTAGGCTTCTTCGGCTTCAGTGGCTGTATTACAGGCAATGCCTTCCTGCACCGGCACATTGTATTTTTTTAGCAGTTCTTTTGCTTGGTACTCGTGGAGATTCATGTGTAAAAATTTTTGACGAAGATAAGAAAGTATGTGGCAAAAAAAGCCGTCCGAATTTTTTGATAGCTATCGATTTAAATAGTATAATTTTACAGATTAGTTCGATCGTTTTATTATTACCGAAATATAAAATTATTGAACGGTACTGCCCTTTATCCCACCTGTAATATTTCTGCGGTATTTACATTTTTTTTCACCGGAATAAAAATTCCAGTACATGAAAAAAATAACAGCATTATGCCTGATTGTTGTAGCTTTTTTGATAGAAGCAAAAGGCCAGTTAGCGGAAAGTTTTGATGGAACAACGTTTCCGCCTGCGGGATGGTTAAACATACACTCCATTGGTCCGGATATAACTGCTATTTGGAAAAGGGAAATTGCCGGAGCGTTTGTTGGGGAGCTGATTGCAAATGACCTTGCTTCAGGGTATACTATAAACCCCCATTCAGGTGCCGGGATGGCTTCGTTTAGTTCTTATGATTTTGCCGCCGGAAACGGAGCACTGCTTATAACGAATGCTGTAAATCTTTCGTTGGGCGGACCCCATCGCATTTCGTTCTGGATGTACCGGGATAATACTTACATGACACAGGACAGCATTAGCGTATCTGTAAACACATTACCGTCCTCTGCCGGTGCATCTTTTTTGGGCAAAGTTTTAAGAAGAAGGTCATTGGCTCCGGTTGAACCAGGCCCCAATGGCTGGTATCAGTATTTCTTTAATATTCCCGCGGGTTTTAATTCAGCAAGCAATTATTTCATTTTTAGCGGGGTGAGTTCCTTTGGAAACAACATGTTTATCGACGATATTTCTGTGTCGTCTTTACCTACCTGTAATGTGCCAACCGCATTATCGTTTGTTAGTTTTAATTACGGAAATGGCACAGCAACAGCAAACTGGGTGGCGCCTGCTATTGGAACTCCGGTTGGGTATGAGTGGGCCGTTAATACAACAGGTGTAAACCCCGCTTCCGGTGCTGCTGTAGCAGGCCCTACCACAAATTTTACCGGTATTGTGCAAAACGCTAATAATTATTTTTATGTGAGGTCTGGTTGTGGTAGTGGAGACTATTCGAGCTGGGTTTCTATGCCGTTTGCGGCATTACCTTGTATTACACTGAGTACACCTGCTAGTGGCGCAACAAATTTACCCACAGCACCTAATTTTACCTGGCAGCCTTTGAGTGGCATTTCCAGTTACGATTTTTATTTAGGTTTTCTGCCAGGTGCCGGGCAAAAGTTAGGGGTTGTAACAGGAACATCCCTCAGTCCTATTCCATTCGATTTACTTCCTACCACCACGTATTACTGGTATGTGCTCCCAATCCTAAATGGTGTTTCAGCACTCAATAACGGTTGCACACCGGGCAGTTTTACAACAGGTTTGGAAAGTACCTCCGTTCCTAATAATCCATGTAGCGGAGCCATACAAATAACGCCTGCCAATACAACCGGGAATGCAATCAATTCTACTACGGAGGGTACATCGATAACTTTAAATCCAAATTTTTGCTTAGGATACCCTGATTCTCCGGATGATGATGTGTGGTTTAAATTTAATACTACCAATCTGCCCCCTGCCGGTACACTTACCATAACTCCAACTGCAACAGGTGGTATTACAGATATCGTGGCACAGGTATTTGCTACAACTTCCTGCGCCAACCCTGGCATCCCGGTGCAATGCATTGATGCTACTGTTGAGGCTGCTTCAGAAATAGTTGATTTGAGTGTACTTTCTCCGAACACCAATTATTTTATGCGGGTGTATAGTTTTTCATCTATCCTTTCAGACAGAGGGGCTTTTACAATAACTGCCTCGGTTGGAAACACGCTGCCGGTTATCATTTATTCGTTTACGGCACAGCGTATGGGTGTTGTAAATTTACTAAGCTGGTCCACACAGCAGGAAATTAACACAGTGCATTTTGCGGTAGAGCGTAGCAGCGATGGTGTTAATTTTATCAATATCGGTCAGGTGGCTGCTGCCGGAAATAGCAGTACGATTCGCAGTTATAACTTTAGGGATATTAACCAGTTAAAAGGCAGTAACTACTACCGCCTGAAAACTGTTGATAAGGATAATTCATCCAGGCATAGTGATACCCGTTTAGTGCGAAATGAAGGAACGGCGGATATCACGCTGTATCCGAATCCGGTAATTGATAAAGTTAGCCTGGCCATCAATACAGACAAAGCAACCGAATGCCAGTTATCCATCAGTGATGTTACCGGAAAGATTGTCTATTCAAGATTTATAAAATTGTCGGCGGGCAATACTACCTTACCGATCAATTTAAATCACATTTCAACTGGTTCTTATATTATGAAAATCCAGTTGAATGATACTGTTATTATAAAGAAATTCACCAAGTAGTATTTTTGTTTTTCAAAATTTTAATGGGGACGTCTAAAATACGTACCCATTTTTTTGTGCCAAGTATGTGTCATCAGCTTAAAGGTGCAAGTCCCGAATACGCTTTGCAGTAGGAAGTATTAGTCAATGGCAAGGGTGTCGTGGGCGACCACGAATCTGAAGACAGCCGGAGACAAACATTCGAGCCTACGAACAGAAATTTCATATCAGGCGTTGTGATGAGGGCGATGTTGCCAAAGAAACAAAAGCTCCATACTGCACGGATTGTCACGGCGTAAATGAAGAGGCTACATGACCCGATAGCTATCGGGTGGAAAGCATTGCACTTACCTTGGGAGGTCTGCCAACGATTCTTCGTTATGGAGCAGAAGTCAGCAGAGGTCGTAGTAGGTCAGAAAGGAGTCATCCAACGATTTAAAGGAAACAGATGAGGGGTCTCACAGACAAACCGAAGGACTAAATGTTGGAGCGAAGCAATTATGAAATCTGTATTGAGGCGTTCACTGCCGAAACACATCAGCGAACTGCCTGCATGAGGATAGGTCGGAAACCAACAGTAAAATGCAGGCCGAGTTGAGCTAAGCTACACAACGAGTAAAGGCAAAGCCGGGTGTTAATTTTTTTTTTAGTAGTATTATGTTAGAAGAAGTACTTGATTTTAGAAATGTGCAAAAAGCCATGAAGCATGTAATAAGCAATCATGGAGCCGGCGGCATCGACGGCATGCAAACTGATGAACTTCGGGTTTACCTCGAAGCGAATTGGTCATTGCTGAAACAAAGTATTTTGGAAGGAGTTATCGTCCTGCCCCCGTTCGGAAAGTAGACATACCTAAACAACAGGGTGGGATGAGCATGTTAGGAATTCCTACGGTTTTGAACAGGCTATTTCAACAATCCATAGCACAATGGTTAATCCCAAAGTACGAGCCGGAGTTTTCGGCATACAGCTATGTGTTTAGAGAGGGGCGCAATGCGCATCAGGCAGTGCTACAGGCGAAAAAGTATCTTGACGAAGGGAAAGAATGGATAATAGAACTGGATTTGGAAAAGTTCTTCGATACAGTGAATCATGACAAACTCATGGGGCTGCTGTCCAAACGCATAACAGACAAGCGTACGCTAAAGCTTATACGCAGTTACTTAAACAGTGGCGCATGGAAGGAGGTCTGGTGAGCCAACGAATTGAGGGAACCCCTCAGGGAACCCTTAAGGGCTTTTTAATACATCTTTTATCTTTACACAGGGCGTTGCCCTGTGCTGATCTGTTGCGCCCTGTCAGGGC
>JBGSMI010000116.1:0-67358 GCA_041740215.1 Ferruginibacter sp. | reverse complement strand
CCCCTGTCAATTTGCTCAATGTTTTGGATGGTACTTTTTCCTTCGGCACTTAGCGCCGCTATCAGCAATGCCACACCAGCACGTATATCCGGACTACTCATCGTAATGCCTCTCAGTTTTTGTTCTCTTTCCAGGCCAATTACTACCGCACGGTGAGGATCACATAAAATAATCTGTGCACCCATATCAATTAGTTTATCTACAAAAAACAGGCGGCTTTCAAACATCTTCTGGTGTATCAGCACGCTGCCTTTGGCCTGTATGGCGGTTACCAATACAATGCTTAGTAAATCGGGTGTAAAGCCAGGCCATGGATGATCGTAAATGGTTAATACACCTCCATCCATGTATCGCTGAATTTCATACATATCTTGCGCCGGTATATGGATATCGTCTCCCGGAAAATCCATTTGGATGCCAAGTTGCTGAAATCTTTCAGGGATTACGCCCAAATGTTCAAGGCCCACATTTTTGATGGTGATGTCGCTTTGTGTCATGGCGGCAAGCCCAATAAAACTGCCTACTTCGATCATGTCTGGTAAAATGCGGTGCTCGGTCCCTGCTAAATAATCCACCCCTAAAATCGTCAACAGGTTACTACCAATACCACTGATTTTTGCTCCCATCCGGTTAAGCATTTTACACAATTGCTGCAGGTACGGTTCGCAGGCTGCATTGTAAATGGTAGTGCAGCCGGTTGCCATTACAGCCGCCATTAAAATATTGGCGGTACCGGTTACGCTGGGTTCGTCCAGTAAAATATGCGTTCCTTTTAACTCTTTGGCCGCCAGGTAAAAATAACCGTTCTGGTTGTATTGAAACGAAGCGCCCAGTTTTTCAAAACCCATAATATGTGTATCCAGCCTTCTACGACCGATTTTATCGCCCCCGGGTTTTGGGATATATGCTTTTTTAAAACGGGAAAGCATCGGCCCGGCCAGCATCACCGAGCCTCGCAGCTTGCCGCTTTTATTGTGGTAATCATCACTACTTAAATAATCCACATCCACATCATCTGCCTGAAAGGTGCAACTGTTCCTGCTCGTTCTCTCAACTTTCACCTTCATATCGGATAGTAATTCTATCAGCAAATTTACGTCGATGATGTCCGGTATATTTTCGATGTAGACTTTTTCTGAAGTAAGCAACACAGCGGAAATGATTTGTAGTGTTTCGTTTTTGGCTCCCTGTGGAACTATCTCACCGGAAAGCCGTTTACCTCCGGTTACTTCAAATGAATTCATCTTGGATGATCAGGTTTAAAAATGAATTATAATATAAGAGCCCCAACGTTTGTAAACAGTCAGGGCTCAATGCTTTAATTTGTTCATTGATCATTTGTTGATCATTCGCTTGCATGTAGCGAAATCAAAAAGCTTTGAATCAATAGCGCTTTTTGAAATTGCGGTTATTTCTGTTATCCCCACTCCCGCCTCCGGTTCTATTGTCTCTTCCACTGCTGCTGCCGCCGCGATTATCACGCTGTCCGCTACTGCGATTGTCTCTTCCTCCACTGTTTCCAGTATTGGTTCTTCCACTACTAAAATTCTTTCTGTATCCACCTGCACTGCCGCCACTTCTGTATTCGTCTCTTTCAGGACGGTTATCTGTCCTGTGCTTTATAAATGGACGGTTATTAAACTCCAACTGGCCATCCGTCATACTTTGCAATTCCGTTTGAATATTATCATCATGCACCAGCTCTTTATGCCAGTTGCTGTAAGTCAACTTCATATAATATGCAATGGCATTGGCAAAACCCTGCCGTTTTTCAGGATTTTCTTCTTTCAATGCTTTATTGATAACAACTTCAATATTTTTACCCAAATGATTGAATTTAGGATATCTTTTTGGATAAGGCAATGGTTCCGGTTTGGCCTTTAACGTTTCCCTTGTTGGAATAGGGTAAGGACTTTCCACGTCCAGCTTAAAATCGCTGATCAGGAAAAGGTGGTCCCATAACTTATGGCGGAAATCTTCCACATTTTTTAAATGTGGATTTAGAAAACCCATCAGTTCGATAAGGCTCATTGCATTGCGTTGGCGCTTCTCTTTATCCTCAATAGTCAATAAATAATCTACCATCTTTTGTATGTGGCGGCCATACTCCCTCATCGTTAAATATTTACGAGTGGTATTGTATTCCATGTTCTCTACGTTCATCATATAGGCAAATGTACTAAAAAGCTGTACAAGCAGCAAGTTTGGAAATTATTCAGCATTATTTTATCAAAAGCTTTATTGTTACTTCGCAGGCTTTGGTAAAGCAGGGCGGCAATGATTGGTATTTTGTTGGTGCGTA
Organism: Ferruginibacter sp.; assembly: GCA_041740215.1. Taxonomy (GTDB): domain Bacteria; phylum Bacteroidota; class Bacteroidia; order Chitinophagales; family Chitinophagaceae; genus Ferruginibacter. Next base: position 65,056 of record JBGSMI010000116.1, on the reverse strand, counting down.
AACGTAACGTGATGGTAGCTGAATTAGGTCTTAAATCTGTTGAAACCGAAATTGGTGGCGAACCTTTTGCCTATTTATTTTAGATCAGGTTAATTTAAAGTGATAAAAGCCTAAACATTTTTTGCCACAGAAAGGAATTTTATTCTGCAAAAAGCAAATGCAATCAACGCCCCAAGGCTATCTGCAGCCCAGTCAAGCAAGTCGAAACTGCGGCCTGGGATCCAGTATTTTTGTATAAACTCACTGGTGATACCCCATAAGGCAGTTACAAGTGCAATCCGAATAAAGAACTGTAATTTTTCTTTATTATCTATTTTCGACAGGGCGATTGGCAACATAAATAGCAACGCCAATAAGCCGAATATGCCGCAATGCACCCACTTGTCAAAATAGATTTTATCCAGCCATCCAACAGAAGGCACATCTTTCCCTGGCATACATAGTAAAACCAGTACAACAAAAAACCAGGCAATGCCTGGTATAAATTTAATTATTTTAATAGCCTTCATTTAGAATTGTAGTTTAATATAGTATGCCGGACGATTGGAACCGCATTATTAACTTCCGGACCTGTTTTCAAATTATCCTACCAGGGCCATATAAGCTTCTGCAGTCAACAGGTTTTCAAAATCAGCCACATTGTCTACGGTCATTTTAATCATCCATCCATCGCCGTATGGGTCTGTATTCACCAGTTCCGGTTGAGCTTCTAATGCAGGGTTTACTTCAGCAATAGATCCTTGTAATGGCAAAAAAAGATCACTTACTGTTTTTACTGCTTCAACTGTACCAAACACTTCTTCCGCTGACAATGCTTTTCCAACCGTTGCTATATCTACGTAAACAATATCCCCTAATTCGCCCTGGGCAAAATCGGTAATGCCTACTGTGGCAATATTGCCCTCAAGTGAAATCCATTCATGGTCTTTGGTGTAGCGGAGGTTTTCTGGAAAATTCATATTATTTAAGTTAAGGTGATTTGTTTGTTGTAATATTATTGAAATTGCAAATTAAGCCATTTTTTAATCCACCTGCGAATGATTTATGGTAAAAGCAAATAAGTGTTGCCGAATTATTTCACTACCTCCATTTTCATCATTACATCTTTCAGTGGGCGATTGGCTCCGTTTTTTTGTACCTGTGCAATCTCGTCCACCACTTCTATACCGTTTTCCACTTCACCAAATACGGTGTAGTTCATGTCCAGCTTCGGTGTACCCCCTAACATCTTATAGGTCATCCGTCTGGCCGGTGAAAAATAAACTCCGGTTTCCAGCGTAATCATATCCAATTCTTCATCTGAATATTTTTTGCCTTGTACAATGTAAAATTGGCATCCGCTACTTGCCTTCTGTGCATTATTAGTTCTTGCTGCTGCCAATGCACCTTTTTTATGATATAACGTAGAATCAAATTCAGCAGTAATAGTATAGCCAATATCTCCTCGCCCAAGCATTACATCAGGTATTGCATGTTTGCTTTCCGGATCGCCACCCTGTATCATAAAGCCGGCGATAATTCGGTGAAAAAGTAAACTGTCATAAAAATGGTCGTTCACCAGTTTAACAAAGTTGTCCCGGTGCATGGGGGTCTTGTCGTAAAGCCTTACAATAATTTCGCCCATATCGGTCGTTATTTTTATGCGGATACCAACCGGTTTGGCAGGTAAAATTGTCACGGGTGGTTTGGGTGTTGCTTTTACAAGAGGTTTTGGTTTGGTAGTAGTAGTTGTTTTTTTTACTACTGTTTTCTTCACCTGTGCTGTTGAAGCCAACACGCAAAACGATAATGATACCGAAAGAAAAATTTTACCAATAATGTGCATAGGATTAATTGTCATTTTTAAAAAACTGGTCAAAGTAAAGCAAAACATGGTCTTTTAAAAAATTTTCCTGTTCAAAGAGGTTGAATTCCGGGAGCGCTTTTAGTTGTTTAAAATGCGGCCAGTTTTCTTCATCATACCCTTCCAGTATATAATAGCCACCAGGCATTAGCACGGTACAAATTGCAATATGCATGAGATCCTGCTTTTGTTCTTTTGTATACACCTGCTTACCGCTGCCTAGTTCCTGCACGCCTATAAGAAATAGACCTCCGTCCATATCGGGCTTGATCCCGTAATTTTCCTTTAATTTAATGCGAAGCTTTAGCCACCTTACTTGTAAATCATCTTTTGCCTGTTGCATGCTGCAAATATAAATTTTAATAGTGCAATCTGAAATCGTAAAATCGCTTTTCGGAAATTAGTCTTTCAAATCCAATGTAGTTTAGTTAAGTGGCTTTACCGGCGGGTGGGAACACCAGCCCCGGCTACCAGCCAAGGTTTGTGGCACACCAACCGATTTACTAAACGACATTGCTTTCAAATCTGTTAGTCAGGTGCACCAACCTTTAAGAGCGATTTTTACAGTTGGAAAATTCTTGCTTGCACAAACACTCTTTTTTGTAAAAGCTTCTTTTATCCAACATACATCCTAAAATCAGCCATTAGAAAATCAGCCATCATCTTTACCTTTGGCGAAATTTTTTATAAAATGTTACAGATTAGTTTTATTCGTCAGAATCCAGCATTCGTTAAAGAACGATTAACTGTAAAGCACTTTAGCGATTTATCGTTGGTAGATAAAGTAGTGGAGCTGGATGAACAGGTTCGTAAATTAAAAGTAGAAACGGAAACTTTGCAGGCGGAAATGAATGCTTCGAACAAGGAAATAGGCATCTTAATTGGTAAGGGAGAAAAGGAACTGGCGGAACAAAAAAGGCAACAGGTTAGTCAGCATAAATCAGGCATTCAGCAATTGAACGAACAGCTAAATGTAGCAGAACAACAGTTGCAGGCAGCGGTTATAAAAATGCCAAATCTGCCGCATGTATCCGTTCCGGTTGGTAAAACGCCCGAAGAAAACGAAGTGATAAAAGAAGCTGGAATAAAGCCAACACTCCATCAAAATGCAATGCCACATTGGGAGCTGATAAAAAAATATGGCCTGGTAGACTTTGAAACCGGTGCTAAATTAACCGGCACCGGCTTCCCGTTATATAAGGGTAGGGGAGCTAAATTGCAAAGGGCATTGGTTCAATATTTTTTAGATTATAATATTGCTGCGGGCTATACTGAATATTTGCCGCCGTTGATGGTAAATGAAGCATCTGCTTACGGTACAGGGCAATTGCCGGATAAGGAGGGTCAAATGTATCATGTTATTGCGGATGGTTTGTATTTGATACCGACTGCGGAAGTACCTGTAACCAATATTTATAGGGATGAGATTGTAAAAGAAGCGGAACTTCCCATCAAGATGACAGCCTATACACCTTGCTTTAGAAGAGAGGCAGGTAGTTTTGGAAGTGATGTGCGTGGGCTAAACCGGGTTCACCAGTTTGATAAAGTGGAAGTGATTCAACTGGTACACCCGGATAAAAGTTATGCAGTGCTGGAAGAAATGGTAGCACATGTGGAAGCTCTTTTGCAAGCATTGGAATTGCCTTATCGGATACTTCGTTTGTGTGGTGGCGATATGAGCTTTACCAGCGCCATTACTTACGACTTTGAAGTGTATAGTGCAGCACAGCAAAAATGGCTTGAAGTGAGCTCTGTAAGCAACTTTGAAACTTTTCAAACCAACCGTATGAAGATCCGGTATAAAGATGAAAGTAGTAAAACACAGTTACTACATTCCCTCAACGGTTCTTCTTTGGCCCTGCCAAGAATTGTCGCTTCTTTGCTTGAAAATAACCAAACAGAAGCGGGAATTTTTTTACCAAAAGTACTGCACCCTTATTTTGGTAATTCAATCATTGATTAGTCGGTTTATTGTTTGGCAAGTCTTTAAAAATAAATTATTACAGGGAAGTGATGCCATCAGTTGCATCACTTTTTTGTTGGATCAATTTTATCTTTTTATTCATAATGTAAAACCAGGCTGGCGGTACCAATGCCAGTATCATACTGCCGGGATAACCGGTTGGCAATTGCGGCGCATCTTCGTGATTTCTCAAAATCTGATATTTCCGGCTGGCAAGATAATGATGATCGCTGTGTCGGCTCAGTTCAAATAACATCAGCCGGCCAAGTATATGGTTGCTGTTCCAGCTATGGTGGGGCATTGTTCTTTCATATTTCCCATTGCCAGTTTGCTTGCGTTGTAGCCCGTAGTGTTCAATGTAATTCACGGTTTCCAACAGGCCAATACCTATGGCGGCTGCACATAAAAAATACAGGGTAATCGTTGTACCAAAAGCAAACCAAATAATTGCTATCAATGAAAATTGTAGCAGGTGTGCCCGCAGCATTTCATTTCTGAAATGCCATAAGGGTAAACCTGCCTTTCTTATTTCGTTATTGGCAATCTTCCATGCAGATAGATAAGAGTAAATAACGGTTCGGAAATAAAATAAATAAACAGGCTCGTTGTAACGGGCGCTGCTCGGGTCTTCGGGAGTAGCCACATTTTTATGATGTCCTTTATTGTGTTCAATAAAAAAATGCATGTAAAGGGAAGTGCACAATGAAGCTTTTGCAAGAAACTGTTCAAATCGGTTTATCCGGTGGCCCAGCTCGTGGCCGATATTGATGCCGAATGTTCCACACAACAATCCCATCGAACCAATGCGACCGGCAATCTCCCACCAGGCAAGCGTTGTGCTTTGCATGGATTGTAGAAAAACAAACAAGGCAACAAATTGAAGGATTACAAATATGTATAGCATATAATCATACATCCGGTCTTTTTTTGCCAATTCTTCTTCAGCAGCATCCATGTTTTTTTCATCCGGTTTTAAAATCAATTCAGTCAGCGGTAAAATGATCCAGGCGTAAATCATTGGAGACCAGGTAAGCCATCCGTTTGAATAAAATGCCACAAAGGCTAACACATAAATGGTAGCAGGAGAAAGATATTTAAAGGCTTTTACGTTCATAGATTTGATGGCTTGCAGTTACAAGTTAATGCTTTCAGTTCAAATATTTAGATTGATATTAAGCTGCGTGTATTTCAAATGGTCCAATAATATTTAAAACTTTCGAAGCTGATTGTTGAAATTAGTAGCAAAACATTGTACTTAAAAACCGATTTGTGTTAAGTGAATGGTTAATGGTCAATATTTCACCATTTTCGATTGACAAATGGATAGGTTATTTTATTATTTATAACACTGGTTAGCATGTAACTATTGAATGACTGGCAGCTTTTTTTGCAAGGTTGATTAAACTTACTCAAAATCAATCCGTCATACCACAGGCCCTACAGAAAACCATTTTATATTTATATTAAATTTTCCGAATGCAAGTTTCAAACCGTTTAAAAAATCAGCACCTCTTATGGAGAGCAGCTTTTGGCCCCATGGCAGAAAACACAAAGGATCTTGCTGATATACCTCAAAAAAAATTGTGGGGCCTATTGTTAAAAACTTCTGCTAAGAAGCCCGAAATAATAAATGTTGCTTCCGAAATGTTTGATGGACTGAAAAAGGGAGTACCGGATGTTGTACCAAAGCAAAAAATATCGAACGACCAAAAACGAGCCATGGCAAAGCAATCCAGAGAAGATTTGAAAAATTTGAACCTGCGCTGGATGGAAGAGATGGTAAATAGTGAAGCCCAGTTTCGGGAAAAAATGAGCCTGTTCTGGCACGGGCATTTCGCCGCAAGGGTAATCAATATTTTATTTCAGCAAGAGCTATTGGATGTAATACGGAATAATGCGTTTGGCAAATTTGGCGATTTGCTGCGTGAAGTAAGTAAGAGCCCAACCATGCTACAGTTTTTAAACAATCAACAAAACAGGAAGCAAAATCCAAATGAAAATTTTGCCCGTGAAGTGATGGAATTATTTACCATGGGAAGGGGTAATTATACTGAGCAGGATGTAAAGGAAGCCGCCCGGGCTTTTACCGGCTGGGGCTTTAACCTGCAGGGTGAATTTGTTTTTCGGGTCAATCAACATGACACAGGCGATAAAACATTTTTAGGCAAAACCGGCAATTTTGATGGGGATGATATCATTGATATTTTGTTGGAACAAAAACAAACGGCGCTCTACATTACTAAAAAGATTTACCGCTTTTTTGTAAATGACCAAACAGATGATACTAAAGTAGCCTGGTTAGCCAAACGGTTTTATGACAGTGAATACGATATCAAAAAACTGATGGAAGATATTTTTACCAGTGAGTGGTTTTACGAGGAGAAAAATATTGGAACTAAAATAAAATCGCCCATTGATTTATTGGTGGGCATCCGCCGGTTGCTTCCAATGGAATTGGAAAATAGCGCAGCACAATTATTGATTCAACGAGCATTGGGTCAAGTACTTTTTTACCCTCCCAATGTGGCAGGATGGCCGGGCGGTAAAACCTGGATAGATAGTAGTACCCTAATGTTGAGGCTACGGATACCACAAATGATTACGGCCAATGAAGCCATCAATATTCGCCCCAAAAGCGATGATGATGTGATGATGGGACAAATGACTGATGCAAAAGCCAAACAGCAAAAAAAAGCCAGCTACGGTGTTAAAAACGGAGCCGCAGTGGTAGATTGGACTTTACCCGTTGCCGCTTTTGAATCCATACCAAGAGAGCAACTTTTACCCAAAATTTCCGAGACAGTACTTCAAACTACCAGCAGGGTTAGCAACAATCTGCTGGCGAAATATCTCAACAATGAAAGCAGGGAAAGCTATGTAAAAAGTAGCATCATTTATTTAATGAGTACACCGGAATATCAGTTGTGTTAACCCCCATCCCCTAAAGGGGAGCAAGGGAAGAGCGTTTTGATTGTTCAGGAATTGATAAATGGGAATGCGGATATTTTAAATAGAAATGTAGTTATTCAAATTTGAATGGTCTGGCTCCCGTCGCATTTGGAGTATAGTATAAGTGCCCTGTTTTAACACAAAGAAATGGAAAATACAAAGCTGATTCTAGAAAAAACGGGTAAAAAAAAGAGATTACTGATCCAATAACAAAAGTGCTTTGAGACATCAGTGTCAAGCTCCCCTAACCTTTGGAGAGGGGCAGGGGGGAGGTCTAAAATATTTAAAAACAATTAGTATGCTTATCAAACGCAAAGGGTTTTTACAGATCGGTTCATTGGCGACGGCTTCTTTTATGTTGCCAAAATTTTTGCAGGCTTTTGAAAAACCTAGTATGGTGCCGCCGGGTAATAAGGTGGTGGTAGTTATCCAATTTAGCGGTGGCAACGATGGATTGAATACCGTAGTACCCATTCAAAACGATCTGTATTACAAGGCCCGTCCGAGGTTGGGTATTACAAAAGATAAAGCTGTGCAACTAACAAATGAAGTAGCGCTAAATCCCGCATTGGAGGCATTCCGTGGTTTGTACGACAATGGCGAACTGGCCATCCTTAACAGCGTTGGCTATCCCAATCCCGACCGCTCTCATTTCAGAAGTATGGACATCTGGCACAGTGCCAGTAACAGCAACGAATACCTGAACAATGGATGGATTGGCAGATACCTGGATGCACAATGCAAAGGATGTGATAAACCAACACAAGCCCTGGAAATTGATGACTTATTAAGTCTTGCTTTGAAAGGTGAAAATAATAACGGGCTTGCATTTAAAGATCCTCGCAAATTATTTACCAGCAGTAATGAGCAGTTTTTTAAAGACATCAATGCCGATCATCATACAGGTGAAACAACTGCAGACTATCTATACAAAACCATGAGTGGCACGTTGAGCAGTGCGGATTATATTTTTCAGCAAAGCAAATTGCATCCAACGACAGAAATTTATCCTGCAACTCAGTTGGGCAAGGATTTGAAGACCATTGCGTCATTGATTCTTTCTAACATCAATACCAAAGTTTATTACGTTTCATTGGGTAGTTTTGATACGCATGTAAATCAGGAGAATCAACAAAAAAGATTGTTTTCCGAATTGAACGATGCGGTAAAAGCATTTACTGCCGACCTTAAAAAGAACAACCGTTTTGAAGATGTTTTGATGATGACCTTTAGCGAATTTGGCAGAAGGGTTACACAGAATGCCAGCGGCGGAACCGATCACGGCACAGCCAATAATATGTTTTTTATAAGTGGTGGATTAAAAGAAAAAGGCCTGCTCAATGCAATGCCTGATCTTGCTGATTTGAAGGATGGTGACTTACAATACAAAGTTGATTTTAAAGATGTGTATGCCACCGTATTGAATAAATGGCTGGGGGCAAACGATCAATTCATATTAGGTAAGCAATACAATTACCTCCAATTTATATAGCACCAGACGACATTATTATCACCTGACGAAATAGGGTGTAAATAGACCACAGCAGAATTTTTCAGGAATGTACTTCACCCGCCCTGAACTTTTGGGTAAGAAATTTTAGTCTGCCATCTTTTAATAAATCCTTATTCGTTAGATAATGAATTACTTTTTCTTCAAGCCAGTGATGAAGAGGCAAAAGCATTGCAATCAGCACAATCTTTATTAGTAATATTTTCCATGGCTCACCATGCGTCCAGTGGTGAATTTTTACATCCGCAAGTAATATAATAAACTCAAAGAAAAATATAAAGGCAAGGAAACCGATTATCCTGATAGTTCCGGCCGAAACCTTGAATAAGCCCATTAAAATCAACACTAAAAAAAGAGTGACAATACCGACTGTGATTGCCATGTATTGAATATTGTGGCTTCGGTCTGTTGCTTCTTTTGCCCTAACCAACTCCCGTTCCTTGCGTTTATTTTCATTATCAAGCTCTACGGACAACAGGTCTTTGTCTTTTGACAATTGTGTTAGCGTATCTGTCAATTGGTTGAATATACCTGCAAATAAAACAGCACTTTTATAGTCGCCGGATCGTTGATATACCGTATCCAATTCCTTAGAGACGGCTTTTTGTGTTTCAAGATCGCCAGTTCGTTTTGCATATTCAAACACCTGTTTGTAGTACAGTAATGAATTTTTCCAGTCGCCCTGTTTCTTGTACAAACCGGCGTATCCGTAAAGAAAATTATTTCTATAGGCTTCAGAAGCTTTGGTTTCATAAAAAGGGGCAGCTTTTTTCATGTAAAAATGGGCGCTGTCAAATTGATGCAATTCAGCATAGGCTGCGCCTACTAAATAATCGATCGGGGCCGTGTACCCAATCCCTTTCATCAAGTCAATCATGTCTTTTTTATCCTGAAGCAATGTGAATATTTTGGTGGGGTTGTTGCTTGAGAAATACAGTTGAAATAACGGATCCAGCAAATTCATCTTCATCATCGGAAGTTTGTTTTTATCGCAGAGCGCAAGTGCGGTATCTATATAAGACTCCGCCAGCCCATATTGCTTTGCTTTTATATTGGTCGTTGCAATTTGATTATATAAAGGCACCAGGGCATATATATTGGCATTGTCTTTTTTTAATACGGCAAGTTGTTTAAATAAATAATCCTTTGCCTTTTCATACTGTTCAATGGTTGAATAAAACTCTGCCAGTTTGCGATAACAAGTGCCTAATAAAGACTTACTATTTGAACCATCAGCAATATCATAAGCGGCCATAAAATTGCGAAACGCATTCAGCTTTTGACTTTGCTCCATAAGTGTATTCCCCAGACTAATGTGAGCAAAAACCTGAACCGAATCTACACCGGAAACATTGGCAAGCATTAAAGCATTTTGATTGTATTGCAAAGCCCGGTCCCGTTGATCTTTTAACCGGTAGATGCGGGCGAGTGCCATATTTGCCCATGCCTGGCTCTCAACTTCGTTGCTATTTTTAACCATTTCCATTGCAGTATTGGCGAAATTTAGAGCGGTATCAAGGTTGGCTGCAACAGTGTACCGGTTTGAATATATACCGGAAGCAAAAATATTGGCGTTGCAAATTATTTTGAGGTTGCGGGATTCATCCGCTTTTATAAAAGCAGATTTAAGGTACGGATAGAATTTTAATTTATTAAATTCAAATGCGTAGTTGGCAGATTGAATCATGTTGAACACATAACCGGAATCCGTCTTAGAAGCAAGGGCGAGCTTGTACAAACTATCGATTGCTATATTGGGATCCTGTGCAATCGAATTTTTAGAGATCATTACCAGTGTAAGGATTACGAAGAAAATAAATCTTTTTATCATATTGTTTTCTGTTGTTGCTTTAAACAAACAAATAACCAGTAGAGTTTATTTATTTATCAATAAATCAAAAGATAAATAAAAAGGCGATACCCTTTAAAGTATCGCTTTTTCAAAATTAATTTTACCGAAGTTATTTTTTCAATGCCGTCTTGTAGAGCATCCATCCCATTCCGGCAAAAAATGCTACACCCATAATGAAATACCCGTAAGTACCGATGCCATGTTCAATACCAGCCTCCATGCTTACTGCTTTTAAAAACCGCTCGCCTCCTTCACTACCTGATACAAACGCAATGATGACACCTGCAACCGCACCTCCAGCAACAAGACCGGTAGCAAATAAACTGCCTTTGCCCAATTCATCATCTTCGGGAGTTGTATGTACGTTTTCCTTTTTCTTTTTAAGATCTACCAACCCTTTTATTGCTCCACCAATTGCTATCGGTAAAGTTGTTGATAAAGGCAAGTATGCACCCACTGCAAAACTCAACGATTTAATGCCACAGAGTTCCATCACTACTGCAAGAAAAATACCTACAAATACATACTGCCAGTCTAGGTTTTGGGATTGAATTCCTTTGATCAATGTTGCCATCAGGGTTGCCTGAGGGGCAGGATATTTATCCGTTCCAATGGCGTGATTGATTCCCTGCGCCACCATTTCCGCATTCGGTTTGTCTAAATATTTAATGGTGATGCCGATTACAATGGATGAAACGATGGCCCCGATGAATAAAGCGATCTGCTGGTTTCTTGGAGTAGCACCAATGATGTATCCGCTTTTCAAATCCTGTGAGGTTGCACCGGCATTGGCCGCCGCTATGCAGATCATTCCACCAACCACCAATACAAGCGGTTCGTAAGCTTGCCCAGTCCATCCTACGGCCATAAATATTAAACTCGTGCCCATTACCGTTGCAATGGTCATACCGCTAATCGGGTTATTTGAGGATCCGATTAATCCCACAATCCTTGATGAAACAGTTACGAACAATGCACCAAAGATTATTACCAGTACACCGATCAGCAACTTTTGTAAAAAACTATCACCCGGAACCTGTGGTAAAATAGAAATCAATGCAATCAACGCCAAACTACCAAAGCCTACAACTTTTAAACTAAGATCCTTTTCAGTTCTTAAGGCAACGCCATTCTCTCCGCTGATGTTTTTTAGAGAACCTATACTCCCTTTAATGGATTTTATAATGGTTGGCAACGTTTTTAACAACGTTATGATACCGCCGGCAGTAACAGCACCTGCACCAATCAGTCGTATAAATGCATAATAAATGGCTGCCGAATAATCGTTAAAAGTATGGGTGGTTGCATTCCAACCTCCCTTACCGCCATCTTTTGTAATATCTGCCAGATAACCCAGTTTTACCAATTGAGCAGCGATGGCGTCTGGCGGAACTAAAAACGATAAAAGCGGTATCAACACCAGCCAGCTTAGCACACCACCGGCCACCAACACACCGGCAATGCGTGGACCAATAATGTATCCAACACCCAAATATTCCGGTGTAATTTCCCCACTTATTTTAGCCGAAGGGAAAAATTTATTGGTTTGTTTTGTAAGATAAAAAGGTGTTTCTGCAATTACACGCAATATCTTTTGCAGGATGGCATATCCAAATGCTACACCCAGTCCCCAGAAGGCAGTCCTGGCAAAATCGCCGCCTTTTTCGCCGGCTTTTAAAACATCGCCGCAGGCAGTACCTTCCGGATAAGGCAGTGTATCGTGCTCATTTACGATCAATGCTTTTCTCAATGGAATCATCAACAGCGTACCCAACATTCCGCCCACAATTGCCAATATTAAAATCGTGAGGTAATTAAAATAAGCCGCACTATCGGGAGAAGAAAGAAATAAGAATCCGGGCAGCGTAAATGACACACCGGCTGCAATGCTTTCACCCGCACTACCAGTAGTTTGAATGATGTTGTTTTCAAGAATAGTGGTCTTAAAATACTTTCTTCCCAACGTAATTGCGATCACCGCAATTGGTATAGAAGCAGAAACGGTTAATCCTGCCTTTAGTGCAAGATAAACTGTGGCGGCACCGAATATTACACCGAACAGGCTTCCCAATAAAACTGACTTTACGGTCAATTCTTTCATAATCGTTTGCGGCGATACAAAAGGATAGAATGGTTTTTTCTCAGACATGAATACTTATTTTTTTTAAATGATTATTGTAAACTACAAGTAATTAATATTCGGGGGTCATGAAAGCTGTCAGCATTTACGTTCGCCTATTTCAACTATTTACGAGTTCTGAGCTGTAGCCTCATCAACAACTTTCGCTAATCTTTTAGTAAGTGGAAAAATTAATATTCCTGCAACAATCGCAGCAATAACGCTTATACCAAAAAATATAGCTTTGTTGTCAAACTGGTCCCAAAATCCGGCTAGGATCCCAGATATTTTTCCACCTAAAGATGTCGTAATAAACCAGCCGCCCATCATCAAGGCTGTAAATCTTCGGGGAGCTACTTTTGAAACCAACGACAATCCGACAGGGCTCATAAATAACTCACTGATAGTAAAAACTCCATAGCTGGCAAATATCCAGGCGGTTGAAACTTTATTTTGATAAATATCGGTGGATAAACAAGCCATTACCATCACCAGAGAAGAAAGTCCTGCGATGATTGTACCCCAGGCAAATTTTTCGGGAGTGGAGGGCTCTTTTTTTCTTGCCCTTAGCCATCCAAAAATCCCAACTATTACCGGGGTAAGCAGTATGATCCAGAATGGATTGATGGATTGATAAATTTCAGTAGAAATTAATTTTAAATCCTCATCTTCAGCAGGCCATTTTTCTTTTGGTAAATTTTTAAAATACGGATTTACACCTGTAGCAGTAACAACCTTTCCATCGGAGCCAAGGGTGGTTCTAAACTGGTTGTCAATTACAGGTACTTCTTGCGGATTTGTATTGACTTTTTCTAAAAAAGCAAAAGGAGTCAGTAGTTTTTCAGCGGCAGCCGGTGTTTCCCGGTTGGTATAAGTTTCTGCCCAGATGGTAAGTGCTGTAGAGTTTTGGTTGTAGATATTCCAAAAAATAATAGCAACACCAAATAAGATGTATAAGGTACTAATTCTTTTTTTATCCAGGCCGGTACACCTTGCCCAAATGCCATAGTAAAAGATGATGATAGGAACACAAGCGAAAATAAATGCATCATTTGAATCGGACCCAATTAGATTGCCTGGTATCATCCAGCCGATGGTGCCTGCAATAATTGCCGGAACAAAAACGTATAAAATTATTTTTGACATTTGCATGTCTTCCTTTTGCACCGGATTGATGATATCACCATGTTTCACATATTTTTGACCAAATGCAAACCAAATTAAACCGATGATCATCCCAACGCCGGCAGCCATAAAAGCATAGCCCCAATTGTAATTGGTTCTTAAATAAGCTGCAACGAAATTGCAAACAAACGCCCCAATATTAACCCCCATATAAAAAATATTATATGCGATGTCTTTTTTGGGTTTTAGCTCTTCTGTATTATAGATGTTGCCTAACAGCGTACTGATATTTGGTTTGAAAAAGCCATTGCCAACAATCACACAACCAAGGCCTGCAAATAGCAACGTGTTACTTCCCGGTATTCCTAGTATCAAATATCCCAATGCCATTAAAGCGCCCCCAAAAAAAATCGATTTTCTGTATCCGAGATACCTGTCTGCTAATAATCCACCTAGGAAAGGCGTTAAATAAACCAACGCTACATAGGTACCAACTATATCTATTGAAAGCGCATTGTCCATTCCTCGTCCACCTTTATCCGTCGCACGGAGAAACAAAGGCAGTATCCCTATCATTAAATAAAACCCAAACCTTTCCCACATTTCTGTAAAAAACAAAACATACAACCCCCGGGGGTGTTTACCGGAATTTACTTTTTCATTCATAGATCTTTTTTAAGCAGGTGAATATTGATTTTCAATCCTCCAAAGTAGCAAATTTCTTTTTATCACAGCAAAAGCAATTTGTGCATTTTCAAAATCAGTTAAATTAATTTACAAGCCGCTCATAAAAATTATATGGTAAAATCTTTCAGGAACTTTAATTTCGCCCCGTAACAAATTTAATATTCTATATAACATCATTTTACTACATGAATATTCTTTTAATAGGCAGCGGGGGCAGGGAGCATGCACTGGCCTGGAAATTAAAGCAGAGCGAATCTTGTGGAAATTTGTTTGTTGCACCCGGCAATGCAGGTACCGCTCAGGTTGCTACCAATGTGCCCATCTCAATCACTGATTTTGACGGGTTAGCCGCTTTTAGTACTGGCAATCGAATTGACATGGTAATTGTGGGGCCGGAAGAACCATTGGTAAAAGGTATTTATGATTTTTTTAAAAGTAACCCACTTACAGCGCATGTTCATGTGATTGGCCCATCGCAGCAAGCAGCACGTTTGGAAGGAAGTAAAGCGTACGCCAAAGCATTTATGGACCGGCATAGCATCCCAACAGCAGCCTATCGCGAATTTGATTCAGCTAATTTTGAAGATGGGATTCAATACATAAAGGCACATACATTACCGATTGTACTAAAAGCAGATGGGTTAGCGGCGGGTAAGGGGGTGATTATTTGTAACAGTTATATTGAGGCGCTGGCTGAGTTTGACCTGATGATACAGCAGGCAAAATTTGGCGATGCCGGAAAACGGGTAGTGATTGAGGAGTTTTTAGATGGGATTGAGCTGAGTATGTTTGTATTAACAGATGGCAAAAATTATGTAATGCTACCAGATGCCAAAGACTACAAAAGAATTGGTGTAGGTAATACCGGACCTAACACTGGCGGCATGGGAGCGGTAAGTCCGGTGCCATTTGTAGACGATGCTTACATGCAAAAGGTAAAAGCGGCTATCATTGAACCAACCATTGCCGGACTAGCCTCGGAAAAACTGGAATACAAAGGCGTGGTTTTTATAGGCTTGATTAATGTAAAGGGCGAGCCAATGGTAATAGAATACAACTGTCGGTTTGGCGATCCGGAAACCGAGGTAATTATTCCCAGGGTTGAAAACGACCTGGTGGAAGTATTATTGGCAACCTCTCAGCAGCGGCTAAATGAAATATCCATTCAAACGAGTCAACGCACTGCAGTAACAATAGTGGCTGTTAGCGGCGGTTATCCAAATGAGTACGAGAAAGGGAAAGAAATACACGGATTGAATGGTTTATCTATGGATGACACCATCGTTTTTCATTCTGGTACAATACAGGATGGAAATAAAGTGCTTACAAACGGAGGACGGGTTTTGGCAGTAACCTCCTTTGGGGATGATATCAACAAAGCGGCAGCACAGTCAATTGAAATGCTTGACCAGGTTTTTTTTGAAGGGATTTATTTCAGAGATGATATAGGATTTGAATTTAAATAGACCTTTTGATCTCTTTTTTTTCCCCCACTAGTGCAAAGCAGTTGAATCCAAACTTGATTACTACTACATCATCATAAGAAGCAGCTATTGATAAAGGCTTTGAAGCCTTAGATGATGTGCGATAAACTGCAACGCATAAACATCAAACCCTATGCCGCTGCAAAATATTGAGAAATAAAGTGTTTGCCGTTGTTAATTCAAATAATTTACTACAACTTTGTTCGATTATTTACATTCGATTTTTCTCTATATAAATTATGGGTCTTTTTAATTTTTTCACTCAGGAAATTGCAATGGATTTGGGCACTGCAAATACCCTGATCATATTCAATGATGAGGTAGTAGTAAATGAACCGTCCATTGTAGCGTTGGACAGAAATAACCCCAAAAATATTCTGGCAGTAGGTAAGAAGGCATTGATGATGCATGAAAAAACCCACGAAAGCATCCGTACTGTTCGCCCGCTGAAAGATGGTGTAATTGCAGATTTTAATGCTGCAGAATTAATGATACGGGAAATGATTAAAATGATCTATCCCAAAAAGCCATTGTTTGCCCCCAGTTGGAGAATGATGATTTGCATCCCTAGTAGTATTACGGAGGTAGAAAAACGTGCCGTTAGGGATAGTGCAGAGCAGGCAGGCGCTAAAGAGGTTTATCTGATTCATGAACCAATGGCAGCAGCCCTTGGTATCGGTATAGATGTGGAAGAACCAGTGGGTAATATGATCATCGATATTGGAGGTGGTACAACAGGCATTACAGTAATTGCATTGGCAGGTATTGTGTGTGATCAAAGTATTCGTATAGCCGGTGACGAATTTACTGCCGATATTATGGAGGCTTTACGGAGATATCATAGTTTGTTGATTGGCGAACGGACTGCCGAACAAATTAAAATACAGGTAGGTGCTGCCATGAAGGATCTTGAAAATCCACCAGATGACATCCCGGTAAACGGAAGGGATTTAGTTACCGGAATTCCTAAACAGGTTTTCGTTAGTTACCAGGAAGTAGCAGAGGCACTTGATAAAAGCATTTTTAAAATTGAGGAAGCTATTTTAAAAGCCCTTGAAACAACGCCGCCAGAGTTGGCTGGTGATATTTATCGCCGGGGTTTATATTTAACTGGTGGTGGCTCACTTTTAAGAGGGCTTGATAAGCGCATCGCCGCAAAAATAAAACTACCGGTACATGTGGCAGACGATCCGTTGAAGAGTGTGGTGAGAGGAACAGGTATCGCCCTTAAAAATTACGATAAGTATCCGTTTGTAATGCGTTAATCGTTTCCCGAAGGATAAATTAAAAATTGATCCAACGCCTAAGTGATTAAAATTGATCAAATAATTGTAACGCCCTTTGTTATAATCTTTTCTTCCCCATTTGGGGATAAGGGCCTAAAGTTCTTTCCTTGTATGAAGGCTTTTCAACATTTTATCAGTTTATTTTTCTCCTTCCGGAGAAGGTCAGGAGGGGCTTTCTATGCGTAATATTTTCCTATTCATCCGGCTGTATTTCAATTTCATTGTCTTATTATTATTGCAGATATTTAGTATTTATTTAATTGTACACTATAATACCTTTCACAATGCGGTGTTTTCCGGCGTTATGAACGAGGTTACCGGAAAAGTAAATACCGAGTACAATAAAGTTGATTACTATTTCCAGCTAAAGAAAACGAATCAGCAACTGGCAAAGGACAATGAGCGTTTGCGAAACCAACTAAAGGATAATTTCGAAAGGCCAGATACTTCCACCAAAATTGTTGCAGATTCTATCCCCTATGATACGCTGGGCAACATCCGCAAATGGATGTATCTATCTGCCAAAGTGGTCTCTAATTCAGTAGCCGCACAAAATAATTTTATCGTGCTGGGAAGAGGAACTGCTCAGCAATTAAAGAAAGATGAAGGCGTGGTCGATCCCAATAATGGAGTGGTAGGTATCATAACAGACGTGAGTGAAAACTTTGCAGTGGTGATGAGTTTGCTGCATAAGGATAGTAAAATAAGTGCCAAATTAAAAAAAGGAGGCGATGCCGGGCAGGTAATCTGGGACGGAAAAGACCCGAACCGACTATCACTCACCGATATCCGCAAAAGTGCTAAAGTAGCCAAAGGCGATACGGTTTACACAAGCGGGTTTACCACCACATTTCCATATGGACTTATGATTGGAACCATTGAAGAAATTATTCCTGATAAAAGCACAAACAATTACCTGATTAAATTAAAATCAACTGCCAATTTTTATAACCTTCAATATGTGTTTGCAATTGAAAACTATCAAAAGGAAGAGATTAATCGGCTGCTGAAAAATGCCAACAATAAAAGCAATAATTAATGTATTGTAGCCAATAGAACATGAGCACACTGATAAAAAATATCATCCGTTTTATAATGCTGATACTGGTGCAGGTGTATGTACTGGATAGGGTTCATGTACATTTCATGGTTACGCCTTATATTTATTTCTTGTTTCTTTTATGGATGCCATTTAAGCTTGGGCGAACTGCCCAGATGCTGATTGCATTTGTACTAGGATTTACTTTGGATAGTTTCCGCCACAATCCCGGATTTCATGCGGCCGCCTGTGTTTTGATTGCATACCTGCGGCCTTTTCTTATCAATATTTTGATTCCACAGGAAGGAGCCGATTCCAACTATGAAGAGCCTTCTCCAAAAAGTATGGGAGGTTTTATACCTTACCTGTTTTATGCTGGCGTACTCACCTTGATACATCATGCCTGGTTATTTTTTCTGGAAGCTTTGCAATTCGGCAACTTCTGGTATTTTATCATCAAAACTTTACTGTCTACCGCTATTAGTTTGGTACTAATTATTATTGTGGAATTAATATTCTCACGTAAGCAACAGTTTAGAACAAACACCGTTTAAGTAAAACGAATAGCTTATTTTTTGTTGGCTATGTGAATTAACAAATGGCTGGCAGCGCTGCTTTTGGACCAATTACAGGATAATTATTTCAACTGCACAGCCGGCTTATATTTTAGTAGGCATCGTTGTTGAAAGGATAAAGATCAAAAAGATTGAGATTAACTTAACAATCAACGAACAGGCTCAAATACTATAAACATTAAAATAATAAAAACTAAAAATGTATCAGAAAAATCCTGCCATAGGAAAAGGTGTTGATTGGATATTGATATGGCTATATGTAATATTGGTACTGATTGGCATATTGTGCATTTTTTCTGTTGAGTATCGTACGACAGATCCGGTGTTAGATAGTTTTTTAGGATTCAAAAAAAACTATAGCAAACAGTTTTTCTTTTTCATAATTAGCCTCATTTTAGCAGCCTTCATTCTGTTAACAGATAGCAAGCTTTTTACCGCAACCGCAAATATTTCATATCTTGTTGGTATTGTTTTGATACTGGCAACGTTTGTAGTAGGTAAGGAAATTAAGGGATCTAAAAGCTGGATACCGTTGGGGTTTATGAATTTGCAACCGGTGGAGCTGTGTAAAATATTTACCTCGCTGGCTTTGGCAAAATATCTGTCTATGCCGGATATGGATTTTAGAAAATCCCAATCACAGTTAATTGCAGCCGCTATTGCTTTTACGCCCGGCGTATTATCCATTGCGCAAGGTGAAACAGGTTTAGCACTTGTTTATTTCTCTTTTCTGTTACCGATGTATCGTGAAGGATTGCCCCCCGGTTATCTCATTACCGGTGCAGCAATGGCGGTGTTGTTAATTGCATCGCTTCTATTCGCAACCAGTACTTTATTAATTGCATTTGCTGTGTTGGGAGCTGTGTTTATATATCTTAACCGAAGACAAATTAAGCGCAATAATACCTTATTAATTTGGGTAGTTAGTATTTGGGCATTCTGCTCTGTATTTGTGGGAGTGGTAGTACCATTTACTTTTAAAAATGTGTTTAAGCCATACCAGGCCAATCGTATTTTTAGTATGGTGGGGGTAGACAATCCCTTTGCGGACAAAAATGCCATTGACCTTACCAACCTTGAGGAGTTGAAAGCTAAACAGAAAAAAAATGATCAACAGAATTACAATGTAAAGCAGTCAAAAATAGCGATTGGATCTGGCGGGCTTTTAGGGAAAGGCTTTTTAAAAGGTACACAAACCCAAGGCGATTTTGTACCAGAACAGCACACCGATTTTATATTTACGTCCGTTGGAGAAAACTTTGGTTTTTGGGGAAGCACTTTGTTGATGCTGTTATATATGGGGCTTATTTTCCGGATCATTTTTGTTGCCGAACGTCAGAGAAGTACCTTCAGCCGGGTTTACGCTTATTGTGTAGCAAGTATTTTCTTCTTTCACGTTGCTGTCAATATATGCGTTACCGTTGGTTTAGCACCAGTTATCGGTATTACACTGCCATTGCTTAGTTATGGTGGTTCGTCGTTGTTGACGTTTACAATTCTACTGTTCATTTTGGTTAAATTGGATTCGGACCGGCAGATGGTATTGAGGTAGAATATTTTCGCTGAGGTGAAATGGAAAAAAGGGGTTGCATCAAAAGGGAATAAAATTTTCAACATAAACATAAAAAAAGTCAATTGTCAGTATTTAACCAGTCGCGGAAAAATGTCATCATGCTTGTGTTTGCGGGCTTATTTGTTGTAATTATTTTGCAACTGGCCAATCTACAGTTATTCTCCTCTAAATATAAAATAATGGCAGATGATCAGGGCAAATTCCGAAAGGTAGTTTATCCTGATCGTGGCATTGTGTATGATAGAACCGGGAAGTCTATTTTACAGAATATGACCATCTACGATTTGATGATTTTGCCTAATAAATTGAAGGGTATCGACACGGCTGCTTTGTGCAAAATTCTTGATATTGATACGGCCCGATTCGTAAAAAGGGTAGTGGATGTCATTGTAAGAAACGGTAGGAGCAGGCCTTCTATTTTTGATGCCTTGTTGAGTGATGAAAAAATGGCGATGCTCAATGAAGCCATGTACAAGTTTGTTCCAGGGTTTTATTTACAGGAACGCCCTGTTCGGAATTATCCTGTAGATGCTGCCGGAAATATTCTTGGCTATTTATCTGAAGTGGATACAAATTTCTTAAAGTCGCATACCGGTGAGGGATACCAGATAGGAGATTATGCCGGAAAAACAGGCTTGGAAAGGACCTATGAAAAAGTGCTGATGGGGCAAAGGGGTATTGAATATTGGAAAAGGGATAATAAAAACCGCTTGACTGAACGGCTCGAAAAAGGCAAATTTGATACCGCTGCAATTGCCGGCGACAATATGCATTTATCACTCGACATCAATTTGCAGGAATTTGGTGAAACGCTTATGCAAAATAAAGTAGGTGCGGTAGTCGCAATTGATCCTCAAACGGGTGGCGTACTGGCAATGGTTAGCAGCCCAACATTTAAACCGAAATATCTTACGGGAGCCGACAGGAAAAAGCACTATGCAGAGTTATTACTCAATCCTGCATTACCGTTATTAAATAGAACGGTGAATGCCAAATATGCACCAGGGTCAACCTTTAAAACCTTACAGGGGCTAATAGGGTTACATGAAGAAGTAATTACGCCTACCACAACTTTTAGCTGTAGCGGCGCTTTTTATGGGTGTGGTAAACCGATGCGTTGTTTGGATCCCGGTGTTTGGGCGTTGAAGGGTGCGATAACGCATTCCTGTAATACCTACTTTGCAAATGTTATGCAGCGGGTGATTAATAACCCAAAATACCCAAATGTTGATAGTAGTTTAAACCAATGGGCAAGATATATGAATGCTTTTGGCCTTGGTCATAAACTTGGCATTGATGTACCCACTGAAAGAAGTGGTTCAATACCCACCGCAGCAACTTATAACCGTATTTACGGAGAAGGTCATTGGAATTTTTGTACGTTTCGTTCCGTAAGTATTGGACAGGGAGAGGTGGAAGCAACTATATTGCAGGTGGCCAATGAGATGGCATACCTTGCTAACAAAGGCTGGTTTATTACGCCCCACATGGTGGATTCAATTGAAGGGGGAGATAAATTTGAGTTGCTGAATAGGTTTAGTGAAAAGCACCGCCCATTGGATATTTCTGATAGCGTTTTTGAATCGGTACATGATGGAATGCAAGGGGTGATGGATGGCGGTACGGGAAGGTACGCACAAGTGCCAGGCATAGTTGTTTGTGGAAAAACAGGTACTGTTGAAAATGCATACAATGGGGTAAAGCAAAAAGACCATGCATTTTTTGCTGCATTTGCACCGAGGGACAACCCTAGGATTGCAATTGCTGTGATCTGTGAGAATGCAGGTTTTGGATCTACCTCTGCAGCACCAATTGCCAGTTTGATGATTGAAAAATACCTGAAAGATTCCATCGTTGATAAAGCAAGGCTGGCAAAGGTGGAGCAGATTTCAAACCTAAACCTGATTCCGCCAAGAATTTATAAGGAGCTTCGTAAAATGGATTCTATCCGACACGCAAAAGATTCTGCTTATTTGGTTTCTAAAGGATATATTAAAATTGTAAAGGATAGTATGGGGCTGGATGCGGATGATGAAGCCGATGCAATGGATAACATTAAAAAGGAAAAAGATGCTGTAAAGAAGAGTTTACCTCAAAAGGATACCAATAATATACCGCCAAAAATAAAAATAGAAGCGGTTTTACCGGCAGAAAAAAGAAGGCCTGAAGTACAAGATACCGTGAAGAATTAATGAAGATTTTCAGTGCTTGGTGTGTCTCAAATTATCGCAGCAACAAGTGGTTGGTGCGGATCCGACCACGGCTGAGCTTCGGTTGGCGTCTTGCCGACCAAACCAGAAGCGGTATCCGATAGCTATAGAATCTGTGGTGCATCTGTAGTCCTTTAAATTTTTTAGAAGACGGCAGCAACTTTAGTAAACGGTGAATATTAGATCGGCGTTCATTTTTTATCTAACTTTCTTTAACAGTCAATATCCGCTTTCAGAATATTTTTGAATTAATTTCGCAAAAATATTTATTATTCACACGCCGCAAATGCCTGTTATTTTATTTTCCCTGACTTAGGAAATAACGGGCAAATCGGAACCTAAAATTTCTCTTCGGAGGTAACAAAGAAAAAGGGCATGAAAATAATTCCACTAAGTGAAGGAGCATTCACTATTGACAAAACGAAAAAATTTATTCCTTTTAATAAAGCAGCGGATGATTTACAGGAAAGAGCAGTAGGTAGTTTATTAGTGGAGATTCAGCCTTTTTGCATTGTAACAGCTAAAGACATCATTTTGATTGATACCGGTTTAGGCTTCAGCAATCCCGATAGCACTTTACAAATCCACCAGAATTTGTTGGACAACGGGGTTAATCCAATGGAAGTAACAAAAGTACTGCTCAGCCATTTACACAAAGACCATTCAGGCGGTATTAGTAAAGAAGACAAAGTGCTACAGCAGAAGTTTTTTAATTTTCCTTCAGCTACTTATTATGTAAATAAAGATGAGCTTACAGATGCTTTTGAAAAGGGAAGTCCTTCCTATACACCGGCTGAATTTGATATTTTGGCTAATTCTGACAAGGTGGTTTTTATTGAAGGTAGCGGAACGATTGATGGCTATATACGATATGAAGTATCAGGCGCACATTCTCCTTTTCACCAGGTGTTTTGGATCAACGAGGAAGGTCAAACCGTTTTTTTTGGAGGAGATGTAGCGCCGCAATTGCAGCAAATGAAAAGCCGTTTTGTTGCAAAATATGATTTCGATGGCAAAAAGTGTATGGAACTAAGACAGCAATGGTGGCAGCAGGGGCAACAGGAAAACTGGACTTTTCTTTTTTACCATGATATTAAAACACCCGTTTTTAGATTTGAGTAGACCAATAAAAAACTGAATGCTGGTTTATTACATTCCGTTTCTTGTAATCCTTTTATTTTTACTTATAAATTCCTTCCCGGTACTTGCCTGTTGTTGGCTCTATTTTGTTTATTTTGATTGCGCATATTCGCTTTAATCAATAACTGGCGAAACCTTCCTTCTGAATTGAAAACACGGTTCATTCTGTCCTGACCCAACACCTTTGTAAATTGATCTTTGTAACTTTTGCGCAGGTTTAAAACTTTTTCATCTCTTACCAACACATCTTTTTCATCTCTTAAAGTTGTATTCAATTCTTTGGAATACTGGTTGTAAACCGGCCAGAATTTTTGAGCCTCCTCTGGGGTAAGCTCCAGCTCTTTACTGATAAATGCTACTTTAAGCGCTTCAATATTCTGTTGTTTTTTTTCAGAAAGTACATCTTCCTGTGCCATTGCAAAACCTGAAGTGAAGGCGAATGCAATTACTAAGTATATTTTTTTCATGACTCTTTCTCCTAGTTTTTTAATGTATTGTTTTCAATTTCTATTAGATAATTATTTAAGGTTGATTCGTCCATTAAATAATCTTCCTGTTCAGGTAAAATACTTTCTTCCAAATTGCTTCTTAAAAGCGCCAGGTCCGTGATGTCACCATGTTTTTCAAGATACTTAGCAATGTCTGTTTCGGTTAAATTCCCCAAGGCCTCATTAAACTGCTGCTCGCTCATGCTGGTGCCTTTTTTAATGGAAGCATCCAACGTAGCAACGGCAGTCGAATTTACATCCGTTATACCCGATCCTCCTGGTTTATCAATGTATTTATAAAGTCCTAGCGCTACTATACCGGCCATCATTGCTGCAACTGCATATTTGATCCAGCTACTGCGTTTGTTGATGCTTAGTACCTTTCCGGTTGATGGCTGTTGAACTTTTTTGATAACAGTATCAGCCAAACCGCTAAAATATCCTTCGGGCAATTCAAAAACATTTTTGTCTCTCAATTCCTGTAACGATGGAGATATTTCGTTTGAAGCAGTTACCGTAGTTGTGATATCTATTTTCTCAACAATCAGCTCATGGATATTTTCAAAATAGCCTGTTGGTACTTGAAATACCTGCCTTTTTTGAAGATCAAACAGCAAAGGTGATAAGTATTTAATTTCTTCTGAAGCCGCATCATTTGCTTTAATCTTATCTAAAACAGAAGCCGCCAGCTTATCAAAATAACCTGTAGGAACATCCTCCCTATTTTGTGCATTGCTGGTATTTAAGTCAAAGCTTTCTTCCTGCATACATACCATTATCGTATCGCTGATGCTTTCAAAATAACCAATAGGAACAGTAAAGACATTTACCTTATCAATCCCTGCAATAAGTGGGCTGATTGCCGCTAATTCATTTACTATGTCAGTTTTATTTTCCATCCTTTTAATCAGACCTTTTAACGAACCGATAGTTTAATGATTTAGTATATAATCTTCAATTTTTTTCACTGCGTGATGATAACTTGCTTTCAATGCGCCTTCACTGGTTTCCAATACCCTGCTCATTTCCTGATAAGGCATTTCATCATAGTACCTTAGGTTGAACACTGCCCTCTGTTTATCAGGCAATTGTTGCATAGCTAATTGTAGTTTCCATTCGGCTTTGTTTCCATCAAAATTTCTATCAGCTTTTAGCCGGTTGCTCAATCCATTTTCTTCATTGCTAAAAGATACGGTAGTTCTTTTCTTTTGTTGTTCCAAAAAGGTAAGGCTTTCGTTGGTTGCAATGCGGTACATCCAGGTGTATAACTGGCTATCTTCCCTAAAGTTTTCTAGTCCGTTCCAAACTTTGATGAACATGTTTTGCAAAACGTCATTTGCATCTTCATGCTCCACCACCATTCTACGGATGTGCCAATACAGTTTTTCCTGATATTTTTTAATAATGGCAGTGAAGCCACGTTCTTTTGTAACGGGGTCTTTAAACTGCATAAGCAATTCTCTGTCTTCCAGGTATTGTTGGGCCATAAGTATTAAGCAGGTATAAAAGTAAAAAAACCAATCGTATGATTGGTTTTATTTTGAAAAGTTTAATGCAAACTAATTTTTAAGCATTTTTTCTGGCAATTACTTTTTCTACGGCAGCCACAATATTTGGAGCATCTAAACCATACTTTGTAAGTAATTCCGAAGGCTTACCGCTTTCACCAAAAGTATCGTTGGTGCCAACATATTCAATTGGAATGGGCAAATGCTTAGCTGCTACCTGGGCAATGCTATCACCCAAACCGCCGATGATATTATGTTCTTCGCAGGTTACAGCGCATTTTGTTTTTGTAATCGAAGCCAAAATCGATTCGGTATCCAATGGTTTAATCGTGTGAATATTTATAACTTCAACACCAATACCTTTTTCTTCCAATATTCTGCCTGCTTCAATTGCTTTCCAAACAAGATGGCCACAAGCAAAAATGCTTACATCTTTTCCTTCGGAAAGTATTTGTGCTTTTCCTATTACAAAATCCGCTTCGTTTGTAAAAATTGGCCAAACAGGACGGCCAAACCTCAGGTAAACCGGGCCTTCATAGTCAGCAATAGCAATCGTAGCTGCTTTGGTTTGGTTGTAATCACATGGAACAATTACGGTCATTCCGGGTAACATTTTCATCAGTCCAATATCCTCTAAAATCTGGTGGGTTGCACCGTCTTCTCCCAAAGTTAACCCTGCATGACTGGCGCAAATTTTTACGTTTTTGCCGCTATACGCAACCGATTGCCGTATTTGGTCATAAACCCTGCCGGTAGAAAAGTTTGCAAATGTGGTTGTGTAGGGAATTTTACCACCAATGGTTAAGCCTGCCGCCACTCCAATCATATTGGCTTCTGCAATTCCACATTGTACGAAACGTTCCGGAAATTCTTTGATAAATGCGTTCAGTTTCATAGACCCTAATAAGTCGGCAGTAAGTGCGACCACGTTTTCGTTTTTTCTACCCGCCTCTAAAATTCCATCACCAAACCCGCTACGGGTATCTTTATTGCCTGTTACCTGAATATTTTTTAACATATAGAATTACTTAATTGTTTGTTTTCGAATTGGTCCGCAAGTTATGCCTTGCTGTTTATTTAAATGGATTTTTATTGAGTTTTTTGTATGGCTTCATTTTTAAGTTTTAGCTCCCATTGCCACGCAGAGGCCATCATATCATCCAAATGATAGGCGGGTACCCAGCCCAATTCATTTTTAGCCTTGTCGTTGTTCGCATAAATAGCAACCACATCTCCGCCCCGCCGTGGACCTAATGTGTAATTCAGTTTTACACCGCTGGCCTTTTCAAACGCATTGATTACTTCCAGCACGGTGAAGCCGTCACCTGTACCCAGATTGAATATTTCGGGGTTCACCTTATTCTTCTTTTCGATGAGAAAATCAAGTGCCAGTGTATGCGCATGAGCAATATCGCAAACATGGATATAATCCCTAACACAACTTCCATCTCTGGTTGGATAATCTTCTCCCCAAACCTTCATTGTAGGAATTTTACCGATAGCGGTTTGAGTGATCGCCGGAACCAAATTGGCAGGTCTGCCTAAAGGAATCTCGCCGATTAAAGTAGATGGATGTGAACCCACCGGATTAAAATACCTTAACAGGATCGCCTGTATAGGGGTGCTTTTTACGGTATCCGTTACTATAACTTCCCCCATTTGCTTTGTAGCGCCATAAGGAGACTCAGCGGGTTTTTGTGGCGTTTCTTCTGTTACCGGAATGGCATCGGGATTGCCATACACGGTGCAGGAAGAGGAAAAGACAAAATAGGGTACGTTGAACTTCTCGGTACATTTTAAAATATTCACCAGCGAGGTAAGGTTGTTCTCAAAGTACATCAGTGGTTTTTCAACCGATTCGCCTACTGCCTTATAAGCTGCAAAATGGATGATACCGGTGATGTCTTTATTTGCTTCAAAAATACTTTCTGTATCTTTTAGATTACAGAGATCAACTACGTAATTTGTTATTTTTTGCCCAATTATTTCTTCTGCACCTTTTAATATTTCAATGCTACTTCTTGAATTATTATCTACAGAAATCACCTCGTATCCGTTTTGAATGAGGTCTACAATTGTATGTATGCCAATGTAGCCGCAGCCACCTGTTACTAAGATTTTTTTCATGACTTTATAAATTGAAATTTAGATTGTGAATGTTGGAAAATACAGCGTCTGCACTAAGAAGAGTGAAATCATTTACCATAGCTGTACCTGCAATGATGGCATCATGCAATTTTAATTTATATTTTTTTCTGATCGCAACAACCTGGGTTGGCAATTTTTTGTGTTCTCCCAATACCGGGTAAATCTCAATCAACTCAGCAAAGTCGTAAAAAAAATACCTGCTTTTGGCGCCTAGTTCGGAGTTACTTAAAAATTCAAGTTGTGTTATAGCTGAAATATAAATGATGGCACCAGGTTTTAAATATTTGGCTGTGAAGAGTTGGTAAGCCAGGTAAAGTCCTACAGCGTTGGTATCAAGTAAAAATTTATTCCCACTCATTCCTGATTTTTTTTTGATAAGCGACCCAGTCAATATTGCTTTTCAATTTACCAGCGAAATCAGCAATGGTCTTTTTCGTTTTCTCCTTTCTTACAGCTTCAACAATAACCATAACAGCTATTTCTGCCGCATCATTGTCAATCGGTAAATCATTTTTGTACTTTCCTGTTTTCGTTCTTTTAGCAATTGCCTTAATTGCTTCCATGTTTAACTGTTTGTACAAATTTACTATCTATTTCTCACCAAATTATAAATTGCTGAAATACTATGGCAGTTGCTGTTACAAAAAGCGGAATCAAACCTGCTAGTTCATTACGCTTTATAAAAATTGCACCGCCGGGCAAAAAAAATCACTCACGATTTGTGAGTGATTTTCAAAATTATGTTGACAAAAAATTATTTTACAAACAAGGAGGTTATTAAATAAATAATACCTGCCAACAATGCACTTACAGGGATGGTAAGTATCCATGCCCACAATAAATTAACCGTAACGCCCCACCTTACTGCACTTAAGCGTTTGGTGGCACCTACTCCAATTATTGCTCCTGTGATGGTATGTGTTGTACTTACAGGGATGCCCATTTGTTCCGTCATAAACAAAGTAAGCGCACCGGAAGTTTCTGCGGCTACACCCTCCAGTGGGGTTACCTTTGTTATTTTGGTACCCATCGTTTTTACAATCTTCCATCCGCCGCTCATAGTACCTAAACCAATTGCTGTGTAGCAGGCGAGTGGAACCCATGTAAGCTCCTTCAATGCTGCACCTACATCTGGATATTTTGTGCTATTGTAAGCAACAAATGCAGCTCCAATAATACCCATTACTTTTTGTGCATCATTTCCTCCATGGCCGATACTGAAAGCGCCTGAAGAAAACAACTGTAGTTTTTTAAACATATTGGCAGTGCGGTATGCGTTGGGCGATTTAACTTTTTCTGAATAGATATATGCACATATAAAGATGAACATCATGGCTAAAATGCCATAAATAATTACAGAGTTATCACCTTTGTGCAATGCAGTTGATAATTTTGCAGTATCTACAGATGGGTCAACTTCAGCTTTTATTTTTTCGGCAACTTTAGTAGCTCCCAATATTTTGTAGTCTGATAACATCGGTTCTGCTGCATTCGTAAGCGAAACTGCTGTTGCAAGATTTGCAGTTTTTGATGGATCCCTTTCGGCTGCTTTCTTAAGAATATCTATTTGATAGTATTTTGCCAGATTCTCCTGCAATTTTGTTTGCTCAAAATGAGCGAATAAAAACCAGGTGCCAATTCCTGTTAGCACAATCAAACCAACTTTTGCCCAGGTATTCCGCATGATTGTGATTACTGTAATGAAGATGGATATCACCATACCAATAATGGGCGCAAGAAATATAAACAGTACGATCTCCGTAATTTTTTTCAATTCAACAATGTTTCCAATATTGGTAAAACCATTTATAAGAAACGCATGGGTAATAGCGGCACCGGCAAAACCGCCAATTAGAGTGTGAGATGAAGATGAAGGGATACCATACCACCACGTAATAAGGTTCCAAATGATGGCTGCTATTAAACCAGCTAAAATAACCGGCAGTGTAATAAACTCCTGGTGAACCGTTTTACCAATCGTGTTGGCTACGGCATGATCTTTAAAAATAAAGTAAGCCACAAAATTGAAAAATGCTGCCCAAACTACCGCCTGGAATGGCGTTAATACTTTAGTGGAAACAATGGTTGCAATAGAGTTGGCTGCGTCATGAAAACCGTTGATGTAGTCGAAGATTAAAGCTAAGATTACAATAACTATTAAAAGCGTCATAAGAATAATTTGATAATGGCATAATTTGAAAATTGCTCAATTAAAAGCAGTGCTATTTTAAAAAAGCTCAATCATTTTCAAATTGAGCTATTTTAAAATTTCCAAATTTGATTTAAGCGTACTTTACAATGATAGACTCAATCACATTCGCCGCATCCTCACACTTGTCGGTTACAATTTCCATAACCTGGTAAATTTCCCGCATTTTAATCACCTCTTTTGCATCCGGTTCTGTAGCAAATAATCTTTCAATGCTCATGTCAAAAATGTCATCCGCCTGGTTTTCGATGCTGTTAATGGCAACCAATGCATCCGTAATCTGGCGCATGTTTTTCATATTCCTCAATTCGGTAACGGCTTTGTGTACGTGTACACAACCAACAGCTATCAGGTCTGCCATTTTTTTAATACCAATATCATTGGGATTAACCCGGTAAAAATTTATTTTTTTAGCAGAAGCATAGATGTAATCCGCAATATCATCCAAAGCAGAAGCAAGATAATGGATGTCTTCCCGATCAAAAGGTGTTATGAAATTTTTGCCCAATTCAGTGAAAATATTGTGAGTGTAATCATCATTCACATGCTCCATATCTTCTATTTCTTGTATCAACTGTCCCCGTTTGTCAAAATCGGGTTCATTCACTACTTCTTTTAATTTTTCCCCCATTTTGACGAGCTCTTCTGAAACGCTCTCAAACAGTTGAAAAAATACCCTGTCCTTTGGTAGAAATATCTTTAAAATAGAATTCAAACCAGCCATAATTTATAAAATTTGCCGCAAAGGTTACGCAATACACGAAAGAAACAGAGCTAATTTTAATTGTTAATGATTTGGTAACACAGAGGTAACATTAAATTGTTATTCCTTTGCGGCGAAATTTGCTTTTATGCTTAGGAAAATACTGGTTTGCGCTGCAATGGCGATCTTATTTTGTCAATTTACTCAGGCGCAATTTTTAATGGATATGCTGGATACCACCAAGGAGGCCGGAAAAGGTATGCTGGGTATTTACAAAAAATTTGATCATTTGCGATTAGGCGGTTATATACAACCACAGTTTCAGGTAGCGGAGGTTAAGGGCATTAAAAGTTTTGAGGGTGGTGATTATGCACCTAATGTAAGCAATCGTTTTATGTTCCGGCGGAGCAGAATCCGCATCGACTATGTGCACAACACAAATATACAAGAGCCGGGAGTTCAAATAGTTTTTCAGTTCGATGCCAATGAAAGGGCATTTACCGTAAGAGATGTTTGGGGTAGAATATTTGAGAACAAGTTTCAGCTCTTTTCTTTTACCACCGGTATGTTTGCCCGCCCTTTTGGTTACGAGGTGAACCTCAGCAGTAGCGACAGGGAGTCTCCGGAAAGAGGCCGTATGAGCCAGATATTAATGAAAAGCGAACGCGATCTGGGAGTAATGGTAAGTTTTGATGTGCGAAAAAAAGCCCATCGGTTTAGGTATCTTAAAATAGATCTTGGTATTTTTAACGGGCAGGGCATTAATGCTGTTGGTGATTTCGACAATATGAAGGACGTTATTGGGCGTATTGAATTAAAGCCTTATCCGTTATCCAACAAAATAAGTTTATCCGTAGGTGCATCCTTATTAAATGGGGGATTGTTACAGAACACAAAGTTTGTATTCAGCACCGCAGCAGATGGCGGCATTAAAAAACAACAGCTTGATTCCAGTGCTGGCAATATGGGACAATATTCTCCAAGGCGGTATCACGGATTGGATGCACAAATAAGGATAAAAAATCAAAAAGGATATACAGAATTGCGGGCAGAGTGTATTACCGGCATACAAACCGGCACCAGCAATAACTCCGAAACCCCTGTTGCGCTTGCTACTGGCAGCAATGGATTTTATAGACGGAATTTTAACGGCGCTTACTTTTATTTTGTGCAGCATCTTTTTTCTTTGAAGCACCAGGTTGTAATAAAATACGATTGGTACGATCCAAATACAAAAATAAAAGGCAAGGAAATTGGACCAGGTTTCTCAGCCGCCGATATCCAATTTAATACACTTAATATTGGGTATCTCTACCACTTGTCTGATCAAACCAAAGTGGTGCTTTTTTATGGTATTGTAAAAAACGAGCATGCTAATCTTGAAGGCTTTACCAGTGATGTAAAGGATGACGTGGTTACATGCAGGTTGCAATTTAGATTTTAAGAATTTACATTGCAATAAATTTTAATGTTTTTCAGAATGCGTTTTTTGGGCGTATTTTTTCATTATCAACAAGTATTATTAACTATATTTTATATTTTTTTTAATTTATTGTTAATTATTTCTTAATTTGCCAATATTGATAACCAAAATAATTTTATGAGAAAAATTGGATTACTCCTAGTGCCCACATTATTGTTTGTAAATATAATGTTTGCACAAACCAAAAGTGTAGTAGGTAAGGTAACTGACGCTACTAATGATTCCGGGTTACCCGGCGTTACGGTATTGGCTAAAAACGGAAAAGTTTCAGCAGTGACGGAAAATGATGGTACATTCACCATAAGGGTGCCGGAAAAAACAACTTCGCTGATTTTTAGTTACGTAGGCTTTAAAACAAGCGAAATCAAAATTGGTAATGGAGCATTAGCAATATCGCTTTCCCCCGGAACTGATCAATTGTCGGAAGTCGTTGTTACAGGATTTGGGGGAACAAAAATTCGGCGTGAAGTCTCTGGAAGTATTTCGAGGGTTAGTGGTAAGGACATAGAAAATATGCCGGTGGCTAGTGTCGATGCCGCACTGCAGGGAAAAGCAGCCGGCGTTTTTGTTAACAGCCAGTCAGGAAAGTTAGGCCAGGCAGTAACGGTACGGATTCGTGGTAACTCTTCCGTCAGTGCCAGTAGCCAACCATTGTATGTAGTAGATGGAGTACCAATAACTACTAATGACCAAAGCTCTTATGGTGGTGATACTAATCCATTGTCAGACATCAATCCAAATGATATCGAATCGATGGATGTTTTAAAGGATGCCTCTGCTGGCGCTATCTTTGGTAGCCGGGCTGCAAATGGTGTGGTTTTAATAACAACCAAACGTGGTAAGGCGGGTAAAACCAAAGTGAGTGTAAATTATCAAACAGGTACTTCAAAAGAAACCCGCCGTGTTGATTTTCTGGATGCTACTCAGTATGCTGAACTTTTTTTAAGGGCTACCACTTTTTATGATACTTCGCGGGGTCGTAACCCTAATAGTCCAACTAGTGAAACCACTGCCGCAAAAGAATGGATGGCCTACCAGAGTTTCGATAAATGGCTTACTGATCCTGCAAAAACATATGACTGGCAGGACCAGGCTTTCCAAAAAGGTATCTATCACCAAGCAGATATTCAGATGAACGGCGGTACAGAAAAAACGAAATTTTTCGGTTCCCTTCAATTTTTAGATCAGTCGGGTATAATGGTGGGCAATAACCTGGACAGGTTTTCAGGAAGGGTAAATGTTGATCACACTGCTAATGATTGGTTAAAAGTCGGCTTTTCAATGAGTTTAGCCCGTACACTTAACCGTAGGTTGCCCGATGATAATGCTTTTTCAAATCCCCTGCAGGCCGTTGCATTTATGCCTGTTACACCATTTCTCGACCCAAATACAGGTTTACCAACAGGTGCTTCTCCGGGGGATGTAAATGTTGGTTTATACTATAATCCACGTCTTACAGTTGACTACGGAAAATATACACAGGAGGTTTTTAGAAATTTAAGTAATGTATATGGTACAGCGAAAATTTTACCTGGCTTAATTTTTCAATCAGAATTTGGGGTGGATATTTTGAGCCAGAACGAAGAGTCATTTTTTCAAAGCCAAACGGTCCGCAACCAAACCCGTGCCATCAGGCCCGGAGGTGTAGGTGTTGGCTCTAACCGAGGTGCTTTTGTAGTTAATCTTAATACCAACAATTATTTCAATTATATCAAAAATTTCGGCAATCATTCTATAGATGCTACGGCCGGTATGCAGTATCAGCAAAGTTCTGCCCGGTATAACTTTATTGAGGGACTTGATTTCCCTTCGGATTCTTACCAGAAAATTGCCAGTGCAGCTACCAAATCTGATGGAAGTTCATCACAAAGCAATTTTAGTTTTGTGTCTACTTTTTTCAGAGCTAACTACAAATTAAAGAACAAGTATCTTGCTACGGTTAGTGTACGTCGGGATGGCTCGTCTCGCTTCGGTGCCAATGAGCGGTATGGTGTTTTTCCTTCGGCATCTTTGGGATGGGTTATTTCAGACGAGCGTTTTCTGCAGTCTGTTAGAACAATTAGCTTCCTGAAAATGCGAGCTAGTTATGGCCAGTTGGGAAACGCTGAAATCGGTAATTTCCCCCAGCTTGGATTATTCACAGGCGACGCCGGCTATGCAGGCAACGCAGGTCAGCGCCCCTCGCAAATTGGAAATCCAGATTTGAAATGGGAAACAACTACACAGCTTGATTTTGGTCTTGATTTTGGTATTCTTGGTAACAGAATTACAGGTGAGATTGATTATTATGAAAAGAAAACCTCTGGTCTTTTGTTGAATGTAAATATTCCCGGCACTTCCGGATTTACCTCACAAACTAAAAACGTAGGTAAACTTGAAAACAAAGGCCTTGAATTTGTTTTAAATACACAAAACCTGATTGGTAAATTTAAATGGAATACAAGTTTCAATATTGCTAATAACAGAGGTAAAATAGTGGATATTCAGGGGCAAATTATTGAAGGTGGCATTAGCAGTATGAATCGGGTTGCAGAAGGACAGCCAATCGGTGTTTTTTATGCAGTAGAATATGCTGGTGTAAATCCTGATAATGGAGACGCATTATTTTACAAGAATACTATGGCCAACGGACAATTGGATAAAACTACAGTGAACGCTGCAGGGTTTAATCAGGCTCAAAGAACCATTGTGGGAGATCCAAATCCTGATTACATTTTCGGGTTTACCAATAACTTTTCATTCAAAGGGTTTGACATGTCTGTATTCGTCAATGGCGTTTGGGGTAATCAAGTAAATATTTATGGAATGGGCCGTTTTTCCTCTGCCAATTTCAGATTTGAAGATAACCAAACTGCAGACCAGTTGAATGCATGGACTAAGCCAGGTCAATTTACCAATATTCCACAGGCAAGATGGCTATCTAACAACGGTGCCCAGATAAGCAGCCGTTATATTGTAAATGGAGCATTTGCAAGGGTAAGAACTGTAACATTTGGATATACCGTTCCTGCCAAACTGCTTTCTAGGTTTAAATTAGACAAGGTAAGGATATACGCTTCTGCGCTAAATCTTTTCACCTTTACAGATTATCCTTATTGGGATCCTGAAGTAAACGCCGATTCATTCGATTCGAATATTGCAAAAGGGAATGATTTTTATACCCCTCCACAGCCCAAAACAATATTGTTCGGAATCAACATTGGACTTTAGAAATGGAAATTTGAGTAAACCGACAAAGTCAATATTATAAGTACCCGGATTTACAATCCGATCGAAATATAATGATGAACTTTTTTATTAAATAAAAAACTAAACATGAAAAAATATTTGATCAACATGCTGATAATAGCAGTACTGGCAACCGGCTGCGATAAAAAGTTAGATTTGGTGCCTTTTCAAAGTATTGCGCAGGATAAAGCTTTGCTTACTGAGGGGGATGTTAATGTTACCTTAATTGGTGCCTACGATGCGATTCAATCTGCTGCCACTTATGGTGGTGATATATTTGTATTGAATGAATTGATTGGTAATATAGATGATATAAGATTTACAGGAACATTTGTAGGACTGGCAGATGCACATAGGCTTGAAATGGATGCTAATAATTTATACGCAAGAGATACCTGGAATGTGGCTTATAATGCCATCAATCGTTGTAACAATGTTTTATCAGCATTGGATAAAGTGGTTTCATCCCCGGCTGCAAAAAATAAGGTAGAAGGGGAGGCATTGTTTATCCGTGCTTCACTTTATTTGGAACTGATTAAGTTGTATGCAAAAACCTGGGGTGATGGAGACAATCAAACAAATCCGGGTGTGCCACTGATTACTACACCCACCACGGCAATCACGGAAGCTGATTTTATTGCAAGAAACAGTGTGGCGGAAGTATATTCATTAATCAAAGCCGACCTTATAAAGGCGGAAGGTCTTTTACCTGCAAGCAATAGTATATTTGCCAATAAAAACGCCGCAGCCGCAATGCTTTCCCGCATGGCATTAATTCAGGGAGATTATGTAACAGCACGTGATGCTGCAAACCGCGTAATCACTTCAAGGTTAAATCCACTTTCGGCCACTTTTGGAGGATTGTTTTTTACGGCTATAAATAATCAGGGAAACAGTCCTGCTGAATATATATTTTCCTTAAAAGTGACCACACAAGATGGTGCAAATGGTATCAATACATTTTTCGGAATCACTGTAAGCTCAATCCCAGGTACTGCAGGCAGGGGAGATTGTAAAATACAGTCGGCGCATTTGGCAAAGTATGAAACAGTCGATGCCAGGCGAGCATATTTTATTCTGGTAGGAGGAAACAATTATACCAGAAAGCATTTAGACAGATTTGGCAATGTACCTGTTGTTCGCTCGGGAGAAATGTATCTTACGAGGGCCGAAGCAAATTTTCAGATGGGAACTTCGGTTGGAGCAACTCCTTTGGAAGACGTTAACGCAATCAGGAACAGATCTTCTTTGCCGAGTCTTGCAACAGTAAATCTTGCGGCAATTTTGAATGAACGCTACCTTGAATTGGCATTTGAAGGTCAAAGGTTGGCTGATATTAAGCGGACACGAAGCAGTCAGTCGGGAACTGCCTGGAATTCACCAAAGTTAATTTTGCCCATACCTCAAAGAGAGATAGACGTAAATAAAAAGCTTGTTCAAAATACGGGGTATTAATAATAGGCCAGCAGGCTAATCATATTAAGCCGCCTAATTTGATTCGTTTATAAAAGGGTTGCTTCATTTATTGAAGCAACCTTTTTTATTCAAAATACCCTAGTTTATTTTTTAATAGCGGGAAAGTTATTTAATCTTCAGCTTAGTCAGTATTTGTTTATAGAAAGTTTTGTGCAAGCCCTGCAAGTTTCAAAAAAAAACTAATCCAACGATTTTCATTTCTGTAATAGCTAATCCACCATAACTTTTACCTGATATTACCAAATTGAGCATTAAAGCCAACAACATATGCCGTTTGTTTCCAACTGCTTTATTGAGCGAGTGTACCGTTCTTCAAATCTAATTTTTTTGGTTGGGTAAATACGCTTTTTACTTTAGATATGAAACTCCGGGATTTAATGTAGCCAGAAACCGATACTATTTCTGTTTTTCCTTAAATTCGTCATCTACAACACAACGTAATCGAAAGCATCAACACGGTAAACTTAACCAATTTCGAAACAAGGTGGCTCACTTTCGTAATTTAAAAAAATGGCTTCTCAATTCATGAGAACCTGCAAAAATTAACTCCCCCCATTTACAAGTTATCCCATCTTCCGTCAGGTGGCATTACAAAATCATTGTATTTTATTAATTCCCAAATCTTGAAACATCTATTTGCTGCACCATGCCGTATACATTTAAATATTCCATAATGTAAACACAAAATTTCGAAAATTTGCAACTAGTTCATCATTGGCTATTTGAATTAATGTTTAATAGCTTTTTTTTTGCAAAAAAGGCAGTATATATCACGAATGTTAGATTTCATCACATATGGTAAAAACGTATACAATGAATTTCTATCGGTAAAATATTGGGCCACATTAAGTTTTAACAATTCTTTTGTTACTTAAGCAGCAAATCCGTTCTTTTGACAATCCTTCATTATGAGATTGTTAATTTTTAATAAAGAAATTAACAATTTTTTCAAAGGAATCCGCATTGATCTTTCACTTATTTAAACACTAAAACAATCAAGATGAGAAAATCTAAGACTATGATGATAGGATCCGTACTATCACTTGAAGTCGTTTCAGCTCAATCCCGTTTTTTGATTAACCAAACAATTATTATGAGAAAAATTTCATCAATTTTAGCGGTGCTAATGTTATTTTCTGCAATGGCATTTGGTCAAAACCGCACAGTCATTGGAACTGTGATCAATGAAAAGGGTGACTTGGTTTCTGGCGCTTCCATTAAAATCAAGGGAACCAGAAATGGCGCAGCCACTGATAATAATGGACAGTTTCGTCTTTCTGCAAAAAAAGGCGATATCTTGATCGTTACCGGAGTTAATTTTAGTAATGCTGAAGTAGTAGTGGGGGATGGTCCCAGCGTTCAGATAAATGTTAAAAGTATTGTTGTAACAGGTACAGAAATCGTTGTAACAGCTTTAGGAATCAGGCGTTCTGAGAAAAGTCTGGGCTATGCAGTTTCTAAAGTTGACCCTAACGTATTACTACAAAAATCAGAGCCAGATGTATTGAAAGGTTTACAAGGCAAGGTGCCTGGCGTTGATATCAGGACATCGCAGGGTACACCCGGAGCTGCTACAAGGATACAGATACGGGGAAATTCAACTTTTTCAAATGGGGATGCACAACCACTTATAGTTGTAGATGGTGTGCCATATAGTAATGAAACTTTGGTAACCAGTAGCCAAACATCAGGAGGTACAGCTTATGGTAGCGGTATTGCCAATCTTGATCCGAACGATATAGAAAGCATGAATGTACTAAAAGGTACTGCGGCATCTGCTTTATATGGATCAAGGGGGGCAAGAGGTGTTATCGTAATTACTACTAAGTCTGGTTCGGCAAAGAAAGGAGTTAAGCCTTTGAATATCAATTTCAGGAGCTCCTACTCAACGGAAAAAATTGCTAATTTGCCTGATTACCAAAATACTTATGGTACTGGGGCTCAATTCCGATATTCAAACTCCAACGGTTCCTGGGGGCCTCGTTTTGGATTAGGAAATGTATATGATGGCGGTGGCAGCATCATAAGGCAAAGTTCATCTGGTGTTGATTCATTGCCAGCATGGCCTGAATACCTGGGAGCTTATCCGGAATTGTTTGATGCCAACGGAAGAATGGCTTATGTGGCACAACCTAATAATGTAAAAGACTTATTCAGGACAGGAGCCGTTTATGAAAATTCAATTGGTTTAAACGGGGGAGACGCAAACAATTCCTTCGCACTAACAGTATCTAACCTTGTTCACAACGGATATGTTGAGAATACAAGTTATAATAAAAATAATATTGGTCTTGGTGGTCAAACAAAGTATAAAGGCCTTACGGTTGGAGCAAATTTCAGTTTTGCAAAATCAAAGCAAGTGGGCGGTTTTTTCGGTGAAAACCAGGTAGGAGGGGCTACCTCCCAATTTGCGCGTACGCTTTTTTTAGGCCGAAATTGGAATTTGGGCCTTCCTTATCAGGATGCCTTGGGAAAGCCACTTATTCCAAATGGTGGGGCCCAATTCGATAATCCCCGCTGGGCTGCTATTAATAATGTAGCAACAACTGAAGAAGAGCGGATAGTGGCTGGTATACGATTAAATTACAAAGTGAATAACTGGATAAGCGCCTCTTATAATTTTGGTATTAATAATACTTCAATTGGAAGAGACGAGATAACTCAGGAGTTTTCAAGAGCGGCTGACGGACTCGGCAGAATAGTAGTGGATAATTTCGAATCACAGGAAATGAACTCAACTTTTATTTTAAATTTTACTCCAAAAATCAATGAAGATTTTGCCATAGATTTTAAATTAGGAAATGATGTAAACCAACGTTCTTCAAGAAGGCAAGCTAATACAGGGTTAGATTTTGTAGTACCTGGAATTTATAATCTGATCAATACAGCAACGCAGAGTTTTAGTGCAGACGAAAAATTTAAAAGAAGGTTTGTTGCTTTCTTTGCAGATGCTACTTTTAGTTATAGAAATTATGCATTTATTAATGCTTCTGTTCGTAACGACCGTACTTCTACTTTACCCTATGAAAACGCCAGCTATTACTATCCCGGGCTTTCTGCATCTCTGGTATTTACAGATGCTCTTAAAATAAAATCCAGATTTTTGGATTATGGAAAACTAAGGGTAGGCTGGGCAAAAGTAGGTAATGATGCACCCCCAAACAGAGGACAGGATGTGTTTCTTATTAATCAAAACTTCTTGGGACAGCCAAGTACCAGTCTTAGTGCATTAACGATTGATTCAAAATTAACACCGGAATTTACGAAAGAAGTCGAAGCAGGTATAGACTTATCTTTTCTGAATAAAAAAGTAAGGTTGGATTTTACAGTGTATAATAAAATATCTACTAATCTTATTTACCCAATATCGGTTGCTAGTAGTGTTGGTTATGCAAACTATAATACCAACGTTGGTGAAATAAGCAATAAAGGGGTAGAAATTGGACTTACATTAACACCAATCAATACCGTTAATCTTTCGTGGGAAATAAGGGGTGCTTTCACCAGAAACAGAAACTTCGTTAACAGATTGCCGGATGGCCTTGAAAGAGCAGTATTTGGAGGTGGTTTCGCAGATGGAATTCAATCTTATTTGGAACCTGGAATGCCTTTTGGATACCTTAGGGGCAACAAAGCAGATAGAGCATCAGACGGTTCATTGTTGATCAATCCTGCAACCGGAATGGTTATTGAAAGTTTAACTCCCGGAATGATTGGCGATCCAAACCCCGATTACAAATTGGGTATTACAAATACTATTTCTTACAAGGGATTTGTTCTGAGCGGTCTTTTCGATATGACAAAAGGTGGCGATATGTATTCTGTGACTGTTTCATCGTTACTAGGAAGGGGCGTTACAAAAGCAAATGAAGACCGGGAAACAAACTGGATAATACCAGGCGTTTATGGTGATGTTAATTCGCACGAAGCAATTGCAGGTGCTGATGGAAAACAAATTCCAAATCAAACCCGCATTACAACCAACGACCTTTATTTTGCTCCAGGAGGGGCAAGTTCAACTTTCGGTATTAATGCGTCTGATGAATTTAACATTTATGATGCCACGGTTTACAGATTAAGAGAAGTAACATTGGGATATAATTTGCCGAAAAAAATGATCTCTAATTTGGGTATTGGTGGAGTAAGGTTAAGCATCAGTGGACGCAACCTGTGGTATCTGGCACCGAATGTGCCTAAACATACAAATTTTGATCCGGAAGTTGGGTCTTATGGGGCATCTGCTGTTCAGGGATTTGAGTTTTCAGCCGCACCTACAACAAGAAGGTATGGTGTTAATATCAATGTAACCTTTTAAATCTTAATTCAATTTTTCTATTATGATACGAAATAAAAAATTCCTTCTCATGCTCAGTATCGGATTGATACTGTTTGCAACAGGATGTAAAAAATATCTGGATGTAAATGATAATGTTAATGATCCTCTTGCGGTGCCAATAGGCACTCTGCTGACTACTGTAGAAAGAAATTTAGGTGATGAATTATCATTTGGTGGCTTATCACTCCAGCTTTCAGTATATATGCACCAGATGAGTACGAGGGAAACCGCTAACGGATACAATGTAAGAGGCTCTACACTTGATGGCGATTGGGATGCTTTTTTTTCTCAGGTGTTGCCTGATATTGATGTAATTATCAAGCAAAGCACAGCGGAAGATAATTTGATATACGCAGGTATTGCAAAGATATTACGGGCTTATACCTTTAGTCAAATAGTAGATATATGGGGAGATGTTCCGTATACTGACTACAATAAGTTTAAAGAAGGTGTGAATCAACCAACTTTTGAAGATGATGCCAGCATTTACCCTAAATTATTGGCAATGCTGGATGAGGGAATAGCTGATATTAAAAATACTACATCAAAAAACCCATCGAAACCAGCAGCGAATGATGTGATCTATAAAGGATCAACGACTAATTGGGTGAAAGCGGCCAATACTATTAAGCTTAAGTTGTATACCCAGCTCAGAAAAGTACAGGATGTAAGTAGCAAGGTAAATGTGTTGTTGGCAGATCCTGCGTCTTTAATAAGCTCCAATGCCGAGATGTTTGCATTGCCTTATGGACCTTTGGGAGCAACAGATGATCGCAACCCTGGTTTTGCTGATTACACAACTACACAAAGAACCAACCATATAAGTCCGTGGTTCTATGAGATATTGAAAGGTTATAATGCAAATATTTTTACAGGAATTGCAGATCCACGCATCAGATATTATATCTATAACCAGCTTACAACAACTGGCGCTGCTCAAAGCAATACGGAATATCGTGATGGCGCTTTTGTATCTATGTATTTTGGATCAACCGGCCCTAACAGAGATGGTAATCAACAAAATTCTATAAGTGTTTTTGGTATTTACCCGGTAGGAGGAAGATATGATGCAGGAGCAGGTGGAACTGCTAATGCAGCAAGTGGAACTGGTGCTGCTCCATACAGGTTTATTACCTATGCTGATAGATTATACATGCAGGCGGAGCTAATAAATACGGGCGTTGCTACAGGAAATGAACGGGCTGTATTTGATTCTGCAATGAAGACGTCAATGTCTCAGGTAGATTATGTAATTACCAATTATGTAAAAACTACCCAATCGGTTCCGGAATTGGCTACGTCAGCAGCAGCCACTACTTACAGAGCTTCAATAATGAGTTTATATGATGCAGCATCATCGTCCAGAAAACTGGAATATATCATGACACAAAAATGGTTGTCAAGCGTTGGTTCATCAATAGATCAATACACCGATTACCGCAGGACGGGATACCCTGTTTTATTTGATCCGGGAAACAATTTGATGGCACCAAGTGGGCGTGTTCAACCACCAATTGGCGGGAATCCTTTTGTGAATCCCCAGTTATCTGTTACTGTAGAAAGAGGTGTTAACTTTCCTGAGTCGCTGCCATGGAGTCAAAAAGAGTTGGATTTAAACAGCAATGCTCCGGTTCAAAAGCAAACAGATACCTATAAAATATTCTGGAAGCCGTAGGGTATGAATCTATTTTAAATATAAAAATTATGAAAATGAAAAATAGTATATATTATTTTTTACTGGTAGCAACCTTTTTTACAGCATGTAAGAAAAATGATGGACCAGTTTCTGACGCTATAAGTTTGGATAGGGTAGATGCACAGCCCCAAATTACAAAAGATGGTGGCAGCCAGGCAATTGATGTATTACAACTCAGTAAATTCAGCGCAAATTTTAAAGTTGGTTTATATACCGCAGATGCTCCTGCTAAAATGGATATTGTGATACGTAAGAATAACAAAAATGTGTTCGTAAAGGTTTTTAAAGCGGGCATCACTACGTATCCGGAGTCATACAACATTACAGCTACACAATTAGCAACTCTTTTTGGTACTCCGGTTGAATTAAATGATACCTATGATATCAGTGTTGACATGTATAGCGCATCCGGAAAAAAGTACGAGGCTTATCCAATTATCCCAGGAAGCGCAAATGCAAGTGTGTTTGGTTTTGGATCAGGTGTTGCCGGACAACCAGGTTCAAGTCTGTCTATTCAATACAAGGCGATTTGCGCTTACGATCCTGGAATATATGAAGGTAATTTTGTGGTTGAAGAAGATAAATGGGCCGATTTTGTTCCAGGTGATATTGTTAAACTCACCAAAATAGATGATACGCACATATCAATGATTTTCCCTGCCGCTTTAAATCCCGTGCCTGTTGTGATAACAATTAATCCAGGTGACAATAGTGCTACAGTTGCTAAACAGTCTTCTGGTTCAGGGTGGAATTATGGAGCTCCTGGCTATCCTGGATCTTTTGTTCTTACTGCTGGTTCATCCTCAGCTAGTTTTGTTTCACCGTGTGACAAAACAGTTGAATTATCTCTTGATTATGGATATAATGCCGGCACATTTGGAAGTGGACCATACAAGTTAACCTTGAAAAAACAATAACTTACTGTTTGTTGATTCATATAAATAAAAGGGGCTATTTTAAATTAGCCCCTTTTGGTGTGCCAAGT
Source organism: Ferruginibacter sp. (assembly GCA_041740215.1). Lineage (GTDB taxonomy): Bacteria > Bacteroidota > Bacteroidia > Chitinophagales > Chitinophagaceae > Ferruginibacter. The sequence goes on along the minus strand of JBGSMI010000116.1, from coordinate 21,441 downwards.
ATATGTTAACAGCTTAGGGGGCGCAAGTTTATAATACGCCTTGCAGTGGGAAGTATTAGTAAATGGTAAGGGTGTCGTGGATGACCACGAATATGAAGAAAGCCGGAGACAACCATTCGAGCCTACGAACAGAAATTTCATATCAGGTGGAGTGATAAGTGCGATGTTGCCAAAGAAACAAAAGCCTCATACTGCACGGATTGTCACTACCTAAATGAAGAGGCTACATGACCCGATAGCTGTTTTCCAATGCCATGTGGCTGTGTTGTTCTTTTCCACTTTTACAGATCAGAGCACCCCGGGGCGGGCAACCGATAAACCGGTGGGAATGGTAATGAATAAATCAGCTCCTTCATTTGCTTTATCGCTTGGATGGTCTTTGCATGGAAAATATATTTTTGGGCCGCTACTTTGGCAATCGAAGTTTATCAATGTATTTTCATTTTTCTCTTTCGTCCAGCTAAACCCTGAATCCCACGGTGGATTTATGGAAATAGGTGGGTTACCCTGATAGTATCTTCATACTGTATATATTGCAGCAGTATAAGGAGATTTGTTTGTAATAAAAATTTGATCTTCTTTCAGTATAAATCTTTGTTTTTTATTGTCAACTACTATCTTATCTATTTTCAGCAAGTGAGTGAAATCGAACAATAACGTACCTGTAGCGGACGATAAGTTTAATTCAATTTCAGTATAACCATTTAATGCCTTTTGTTCAATATCTACATCCAATGCAGTCGTATAATGCTGTATGTCCATCGTTGCCTTAAATGGTTTCAGTTTTCCACTGGAAGTCAACCGTTCAAGTCTTGAGCTTGCAATTTTTTTGTAAAAAAAGACAAAGCGATTATTAGTTCAGTAAAAAGGTTTTCTTTCATTTTCTTCATTTTTATAATTGAACGTTCTGTTTGCTAAAGATCATAACGCCATTTATTGCCGAAAGTTAGGCAGTTTGTTGCTGGTCCTGACCAGTGCTTCTGCTAAATTGAAGAAATAAAGTACCACTTAACACGGAAAGCTAAATTGAGATCCTCGTGCCCGAACCACTGCCGTTAGTGATTTGAAGCTAATGCCTAAACGTACAGCGCTGACTTTTTACAAATGTATTGTGTGTGACCATCTAGAGGAGCTGTAACAATGAGGGAATTTCAAAGCCCCTCGCATCCGATTGTCCGGACAAAGGATGCAAACCACTCAAAGGTGCTGGTTTAGTAATCAACTGGTGCTGAGCGTTTGAGTCAAAGCACTTCACTATCAGTGAATGCAGGTATGTGTACAAAAGCTGAATACGGATAAACCGCTGGTTGAAGCCCCGATCTTTGTAATACGAAGTCAAAAAGGAAGAGTTACATGGGATTCCTTATTAATCTGGCTGCTGTATCCCGATGGCTATCGGAACGGAGCTGGCCATATGACTTCCGGGGTAAAGGCGGCAGGAGTTGTACACGGGCGTTACAGTTCAACTGGTGAGATCCTGTTGGTGCCTGAAAGAAAAGCAAGGTTCCTGCTTCCAGATGGTCAAATAAGGATTCAACAGGAACACGAGTTGCTTTGAAAACCGTCTGGCCGTCTAGTATTTCTTTATCAATTGTTAAAAGTTCTCTAATGTCCATGGGATAAAATTAAAAAAAAATACTTCAAAGGAAGGGGTCTTTAAAATTTGCGCCCAACTCGTAAATATGCGAATGTTTTGGTTCTGCCGAACTTTACAAACCGCACCTACTAGTTTGATTATTAGAGATATATCAAAAATATATTTAAAAAACGTATATTTAAAAAACGAAAGGTTTTTAAATATTTATGCATAGGTATATTTAATATACGAGATTTTCACGTTCCTTTTTTCGCCTTAGTTTTTCCACCACGCTCTCTGCCATGTAGCTCGGGTAACCACTTAAATAAACAGTAAAAAACAAAGCCGGCTCCCCAGCCGGCTTGTTTAAAATTAATAAAAACCAAAACTATTTTACTGTAGTAATGCCACATTGCCTTTGTAATTCAGCACAGTATTATTATCGCACATAATGTCGATCATATACACAAATACATCACTTCCCAGTTTTACTCCTTTATAAGTTCCATCCCATCCAAAGGCTGCATCGTTGGGATTAAAATTGTTTCTTTCAAAAATCATTTCGCCCCATCGGTTAAATAACCGTAAGCTTTTTATTTTAAACAATCCGGTTCCCCTTGGGTAAAAGCGTTCATTGTTGCCGTCGCCATTTGGTGAAAAGGTATTGGGTATAAATACATTCGTTCCGTTGCAGATTACATGCACTGTTAAATTGTCTCTTGCCATACAGCCGCCTTTATTTTTCACTTCTACTGTAAATTCTGTTCTTTGGTTAGGCTTTACCGTTACAGAATTGGGATCAGGGTATCTGAATATATCGCCGTTCGGTGACCATGTTACTGAAGTTACATCCGAAGACAGCACTGGCATCAGGTCTGTTGTTTGACCTACATTTATGGTTTTGTCTGGTCCTGCTTCTACAGTTGGTATCGGATAAACCTGCACCCGCACATAACCAGTGTCTGCAAAGCAGCCCCACTTATCTTCACCAATAACCCGGTAATTAATGGTTGTATTTGGTGTGGCAATGGGCAAAGCTATATTGCTTTTATTGAGCCCTGTTGAAGGCGACCATTGAAAACGATCTGCACCGGACGCAAATAGTTTTGTATCCTGGCCTACACAAACAGTATCGGTTTGGCTATATTGTATTTTGAAAGGATATTGCAATTTTACCAAAACGGTATCCAGTGCACTGCAACCATGTATACTTGATCCTTTTACAATATAATATCTGGCAGAATCGGGCATGGCAAATGGATTCTCACAATTGGTACAACTCAAGCCGGCAGTGGGGCTCCAGTTATAAGTAGCAGCGCCGGAGGGTTTCAAAATAACTCCTTTCAAATTACAGATGGTGGTGTCTTTCCCCGCATTTACAGTTGGAATTAAATAAGCTTCTATGGATTTATTGACAACACTGGCGCAACCGCTGCTATTGGTTACCAGCAGCTTTGTATTGTAAACGCCAGCCACTGTATAGTTTTGAATTGATGGATTTTGAATCAATGATTGATTGCTATTACCAAAAGTCCAGTTCCAGATTAATCTGGAAGTATCTGCAACATTCAGAATGCCTTTGAATGTAACCTTGAGTGGTGTGCAGCCATTGGCAGTACTGGTAATACTTATTTTAGGAGATGCCACCACTTTTACCGGAACAAGAGATTGCATAGAGTCTACACACCCGTTTTCGGTTGTTACTGTCAGCTTTGGATAAAAGGTACCGGTTGAGGTATATTGATGATCGGGATTTTGAAGTGTTGAAGTATTTCCATCTCCCAACTGCCACACATAGCTTTTAATGATATCATTACTTAAAGAAGAATCCGTAAAAGAAAGACTGCCATTGTCGCAAATTGGCTTATCAGAAAAATTGAATCTGGACGACACCCAGTTTACTGTTACCGTATCTTTACCCACAACCGGCACCTGACATCCATCTTTGTCTACCAGTATCATTTTAGGTAGAAATATTCCTGGGTTTGTATACGTGTAGGAAAGCACCGAATCTTTAGTACTAATAGTAGTGCCATCATTAAAGTCCCAGATAAAGGAAATCCGTTCTTTTGTTGTTGCTGAAACATTGATTTTAACCGGGTTACAACCTGCCTGTGGACTATAAGTGAATGTGCCTTTTGGCCCATTTACCAAAATATCTTTTTTCATAATTGCTGTGCAACCACCTTTGGCTGTAACGGTCAGTGTTACGGTATAAAGACCGGGATAGCCATAGAAATGAGATGGTTTAAATATGGAAGCAGAGGTACCATCTCCAAAATCCCAGGTTTGATTAACGGCATATCGGGACAAATTAGCAAATTGCACAATTAAAGGTGGGCAAACCGTAAAAGAATCACTCATTGTGAAATCAGCTATTGGGGTAACTACCGAAACTATGTTGGTTTTCTTAATAGAATCAGTGCAACCATATTGGTCACGTACATAAAGATTGACAGAATATTTTCCATCCAGAAGGTAACGGTGAGCAGTGTTTTGCGCCGTATCGGATATATTATCTCCAAAACTCCACAAAAAAGTCAGTTTTGGACCAGTTGACTGGTTACTAAAAACAATGGGGCCGGATGGACAACTTACAGAATCGGATGCGGTGAATTTTGCAACCGGCTTAGAAATAACGAGTGGCGTTACAATATTCATACTATCTGCGCAACCTTTGCTGTCGATCACTTTTAGTTTTACAGTATAAACTCCGGCAGCCGTATAATTGTGTTCAAACGGAGGCGCTGTTAAGTTTGCCATTGTGGCATCGCCATAATTCCATAACCATGTCTTAATTGGATTTTGTCCATCATCAGTGGATGCATCGTTGAAAGTAACCCGGGTATTTAAACAACTGCCAGGTACAGCAGATGCGAAATTGGCCGTTGGTCCGTCAATTCGTAGATAAGTTGATTTGTTCAATGTGTCTTTACAGCCTAAAATATCGGTGGTAATTAAACGTACCGTATAGTTGCCTGCCAATTTATACAAGTGAGCAATACTGTTGCTGGTGCTGGATTGTATGGAGCTGCCATCTCCAAAACTCCAATCAAAAGTATTTACAGTTAATAAAGGGAGGTTCGTTTTAAAAGTAATAGTATTGCCCCGGCAGATAATGCTGTCTGATGCAAAGAACGATGGTTTGATATCTACTATCTGGATCATTTTTTCTGTAGTATATTCACAGCCGGCGTCATGGTTTTTAACCACCAATGAAACCAAATAATCGCCAGGGGAAGAATAGGTATGTTGAGGGCTGTAGTCTGTTGATGTATTGCCGTCACCAAAATTCCATTTCCATTCATCAGCACCGAGCGAACGATTGGTGAAGACACGTTCCATTGGTTTTGCACAGTCAAAGGATTCTACAAAACGAGCGATAGGCACTTTAATATAAACATAATCAGTAAATTTTAACGTATCCGGACAGCCACTATTCCAGGCAATTAACTGGATGTTGAAGTAGCCGGTATCATTGTATATGTGCAAAGGATCGCTTAACGTAGAAGTGGTGCCATCTCCAAAATCCCATAACCATTTTATGGCGTTGGATGAGCTTTCATCTTTAAATTTAATAACAGTACTTGCACAGGAGTTTAGAGGCGAAGCACTAAAGTTTACAACCGGTCTGCTGTTTGTGATGATGGCTTGTGGCATAGTGGCGGAATCCATACAACCACCTGCTGTTGTGATGGTAACCTTTACATCAAACACCCCCTGCATGTTATAAGTGTGAGTAGGCGTTGGTTCGGTTGAAGTGGTGCCATCTCCGAAATTCCATAAATAATTAGTGACCGAATCAACCGCGGTAACAGAGGTGGAAAAATATTTCGAATAAGGTACACAGCCACTATCGGGTAAATTTCTAAAAGCGACTTTTGGTTTTTTAATTTCTATAAACTGTTGTTTGGTGATGGTATCCGTGCAGCCGTTGGAACGGGTTACAATCAATTGAACAGTAAAATTTCCAAAGTTATTATAGGTATGTTCGGGGCTTAATAAATCAGAAGTGGTAAGGTCTCCAAAATCCCAATGATAGGATGTGGCATTTAAAGATTGATTGGCAAAATTTACTTTGAAAGGGAAAGTACAACTAGTCCTGTCATCAACCGTAAATGCAGCTTTTGGGGAAGGAACAACGGTTATGTTTTTATAAACAGAATCAACACAACTGCCAAAATAAGCTACCATTTTTATTTGATAGGTTCCGGTATCATTGAAAAGCTTTACCGGATGAATGTCAGTTGAAGAAGTTCCGTCTCCAAAATCCCAGGTTACGGAGGATGGAATTGGAGTGGATGTATTGTTAATAAAACCTGGTTGTCCGAGGCAACTAAGATTATTGAAACTAAATTTTGGAAAAACATTACCTACAGTAAATGCATCAGTTTTGGTGAGGGTATCCCTGCAACCTCCTGCATTTACTGCCACCAGTTTTACGGTGTAATTGCCGGGAGTTGTGTAGGTATGGGTTGGGCTTACGAGAGCAGAAGTAGCTCCATCGCCAAACAACCATTTGTAAGTAATGGTGCCTACACCTTCAGAAGTATTCTCAAAACGGATGGTTGCCGGGGTGGTGCATGTTGTTGGTAGTGTATTGGTAAAATTGGCTTTTACGCCCGAATTAATTTTTATGTATTGGGGTTTTGAAAGCGTATTCATACAACCCATGGCATTAAATACTCTTAACGTTGCATTGAAGTTGCCGGAAGTTTTATAAATATGAATTGGGTTTTTTAGTGAAGATGAATATCCATCTCCAAAATCCCATTGCCAGCTTACAACCGAATCACTCACCCCAATGCTTTGATCTGTAAACTGAACCGGTAAAGGGAAACAGCCAGACGTTACTGAGGCGGTAAATTTTACAGTTGGTTTAAGTGCAACATCTATGTACCTGGTTTTTACAATACTATCCGCTTCTGTAGCATTGCTCACTACTAATTTTATGGTATAATGCCCTGCATTAAAATAGGTAACTGAAGGATTCTGGAGATAGGAAATGGTTCCATTTCCAAGATCCCATTTCCATTTGGTTGCATTGCCTGTAGAAAGGTCTTTAAAATTGACAAGCAATGGGGAACATCCCTGAACAGGATTTGCCGAAAAATTGGCAGTTAGCTGGGCCTCGCTGCTGAAACTAAATAAGGTGAATAGCAGACAATATGCCCTGCTTACAAAGCTGGTAATCATGGTCGGGGAGATTAGATTTTTATTAATTGTCGGCCACATTTTACTGTGTACAACACCCTTCTAACTCCAAAAAAAGTATAAAATTGTGCAATAGGTATAAATACGGAGATGAATCTGCTATTAAATTAAGGGGGATCCGTGAAGGATGATGGTTCAAGGATGATGGTTTGATCGTTGAAGGATGATGGTTTGATCATTGAAGGTTGAAGGTTGAAGGTTGATGGTTGATTGTTTGTTGAAAGTTGATCACCGTTTAGCTCCGTAGTGAAGTGCAAATATTCATCACTCATGATTCATCATTCATCATTTTCATCACTCACTCACTGTCTTTCCATGTGTAAAACCTTTGATTCCGTAGTTCCCCAGGGCGCCAATTCAAGAACAGGCAATGCTTTTTTTGTAAACCGCCAAGGTCTGTTGATAAAATTAAATTCAACGGGGGGTATTGGTGTATTTAAGTTGATAATTAGCTTACTGTAATCATCATTGCTGGTCCATGTTCCGGAATAAACAACCCCATTTTTTGTACCAGTCATAGGCCCATCATAAAAAGAAGTCGTTTTAGTGAGTATAAAATTATATCCGGTATATTGGCTGGTAATGTCGGCTCCGCCATCAGTTGCCAGATTTACTACAAAATTTTTATTTAAAATATTTTCTTCGAACAACGATTCAAGCTGGCTTCTCGATCCTGCGGCAATTGCCAGTTTTTTACAACTTGCCATACACAGCAGCACCATAGCAAACGTAATGGCAATTATAAGTCTTCCTTTGTACAATAAATCAGACATGGTTTTTATTTTATTGCGAATAGATATGGTTGTATTTTTTTGTGACATAACGTATAAAATCTTTTGATTGCAGGCTTTCGCCTGTTGCTTTTTTACATAAATCTTCCGACGAAAAATAACGGCCATGCTGATATATATTGTTTTTCAGCCATTTTTGAACGCCACTGTTATTTCCATTAGCGAGTTCCTTTTCCAATGACGGATTTTCTCGTTCAATTGCTGCATACAATTGCGCAGCATAAATACTTCCAAGGCTATAAGTTGCAAAATATCCAAAACTGCCATGGCTCCAATGAATATCCTGCAAGCATCCCCTTTTATCATCCGGCACGCTTACCCCAAGGTATTTTTGATAATGTTCGTTCCAATATTCCGGTATATCCTTTGCTACGATTGTTCCTGCAATCAACATTTTTTCAATTTCGTATCGAATCATCACATGAAAATGATAAGTTAGTTCATCGGCTTCTGTTCTAATCAAAGATGGAGCCACCTTATTAATTCCTTTATAAAACTTATCGGTTGTGATCTTATTCAACTGCTCTGGAAAGAACGTACGTAATAATTTTAAATTGTGTTCCCAAAAAGGAAAGCCACGGCCAATGCAATTCTCCCATAGCCGGCTTTGGCTCTCGTGAATGCTTAAACTACAGTATTCGCTTAAAGGAAGTCCGTATTGTGCTGCTTGTAAGCCCTGTTCATACAACGCATGGCCCCCTTCGTGGATGCAGCTCCAGGTCATATTGCCAAAATCGCCTTCATCAACACGGGTAGTTACCCTTACATCCATACTGCTGAAGTTGGTGGTAAATGGGTGAATACTGATGTCTTGTCTGCCTGCTTCAAAATCAAATCCCATTCTTTTTAGAATTTCCATTCCAAATTTCCACTGGTTGTCTTTATCAAAATGCTGATGTAGAAATGAGCTATCAACGTCGGTTTTGTTTTTTATATCACTCAGTAAAACCGATAGTTGTGGCTTTAAATCGTTGAAGATGGCATCTACAGTTTTTACGGTCAATCCTTTATCATAATCGTTCATCAAAGCATTGTAAGGGTGTTGCTCATAGCCCAGCATATCCGCTTCCTGTTTTTTTAACTGAATCAGGTGGTGTAGTGGTTGTTGAAAACCGGCGAATGAATTTTCTTTACGAGCCTGTGCCCACGCATGATAAGATTGATTGACTGCTTCGCTCATCTTTCTAACAAAAGCACTGCTTAGCTTTTTATTTCGGTTGTAATCCTCAAGGCTCAACTGAACGTTTCTTTTTTCAGTAGCAGATAAGTCTTCTTTCGCATTTAAGTCCAGTAATAGTCCGCCTAACTTTTCATCTGTAAATTGCTGATGGGCAATTTCGCTTAATGTTGCAATTTGTTGTCCTCTGAAATCGTTGCCTTTAGGCGGCAGATAAGTTTCCTGGTCCCATTGCAAAACAGCCGAAGCATACTTTACATCGGCTATTTTCTGCATCTTTGTTTTATAGGCTGCATACAATTCGGCTGAACTCATTTTATTAATTTTTTCAAATGAAAATCCAAGATATAACCAATTTTTTAGAAACAGTGGCGCCAGCAAGTTTGCAAGAAAATTATGACAACGCAGGATTGCTTACCGGTAGTAACAGTTGGAAATGCACTGGCATCATTACTACATTAGATGCAACGGAGGAAGTGGTGCTCGAAGCTATTCAGAAAAACTGTAATCTGATAGTAGCCCATCATCCCATCATATTTACCGGGCTAAAAAAAATAAATGGTAAAAATTATGTAGAGAAAGCGGTAATTACTGCCATCAAAAATGATATAGCCATTTTTGCCATCCATACAAACCTCGATCATGTAATGCAGGGCGTAAATGGCAGGATGGCCGATATGTTGGGGCTAATCAACAGGCAAATTTTGCAGCCAAAGACCAACCTGGTAAAAAAGCTGGTGACCTTTGTACCAACCCTTCAAGCCGAAACTGTAAGATCTGCAGTTTTTAAAGCAGGTGGCGGGCAGATTGGAAATTACAGCGAATGCAGTTTCAATTCGCACGGAGAAGGAACTTTTAAAGCGGCGGTAGGTACAAACCCTTTTGTAGGAAAGCACGGAATACGCCATACTGAAATTGAAACAAAGATAGAATTGGTTTTTCCAGCCTGGCTGGAAGGGAATGTTTGTACTGCTTTATTAAAGGCCCATCCCTACGAAGAAGTAGCATTTGATATCATAAGCCTGGACAATGTTCACCAGCAGATAGGCAGTGGAATAGTGGGCGAACTGGAGAAAGCCATCAGCGAAGTCGATTTTCTGCAACTGCTCCATAAAGCTTTCCGTCTTTCGGTATCCCGCCACACACCATTAACGGGTAACTTAGTGAAGAAGGTAGCCTTATGCGGCGGTGCCGGTAGCTTCCTGATTGGTGCTGCAGTAGCCTCGGGAGCCAATTTTTTTGTAACGGGTGATGTAAAATATCATGAGTTTTTTGATGCGAACGGGCAACTGGTAATTGCCGATATCGGTCATTATGAAAGTGAACAGTACACGATTGATCTGTTATTTGATATTTTAAGTGAAAAATTCCCTAACTTCGCCGTCCAAAAATCAGGTATCACAACAAATCCTGTAAACTATTTTGTGGGGGGGGTAAAGTCTTAATTGACTGAAAGCACAAAGGAAAGTTGAAGAATGGTTTGCAGTACAAGGGAGCCGGTCACAACGATTCTTATCAGGGTAGAACATTCGTAAGTAATAAAACAATAAATTTCAAACAAAATATATGGCCGCAGTAAAAGATTTCTCAGTTGAAGAAAAATTAACAGCTCTTGTAAATCTGCAAAAAGTAGATTGTAAGCTGGATGAAATTCAAATTCTGAAAGGTGAATTGCCGATTGAAGTAAAGGATCTGGAAGATGAAATTGAAGGTTTGCACGCTCGTCAAACCCGTGTTGAAGAGGAGATCAATGGTATGCAGGAATTTATTAACCAGAAGAAAGAAGCGATTAAAGAAGCCGAAGCATTAGTAAAAAAATATGAAAAGCAAAGCGACAACGTAAAAAATAACCGTGAGTTTGAAGCAATCAATAAAGAAATTGAAATGCAAACACTCGAAGTAAAACTTTGCGAAAAGCATATTAAAGATGCTACCGAAGAAATCGGCGAAAAAGCAAGACAATTGGAATCAGCTAAAAAAGCAGTGGGTATCAAAGAAAATAATTTGTCGGGTAAAAAAGGAGAGTTGGAGAAAATCATCAACGAAACCGAAAAAGAAGAGAAGCAATACAACAAACTGGCCGAAGATGCAAGAAGCCACGTAGACGAACGCCTGATTTTAAGTTATGACAGAATTCGTAAAAATTATCGCAACGGTTTAGCAGTAGTACCGGTTGAAAGAGATAGCTGCGGTGGTTGTTTTCATGCCATTCCTCCACAAAAACAAAGCGAAATTAAATTGCGTAAAAAAGTAATTGTTTGCGAAAACTGTGGACGTATTTTAGTGGACACTGACTTAAATGATAGTATTGAAATTAAATAAATAGACGAGTAGTAAAAATAATTTTAAAAAAGCACTTCAATTGTTGAAGTGCTTTTTTAGTTTACACAGCTTCTTTAAAATTATTGCTTACATTCAGTGTGAGCAGTGATAAAAAAAACTAATTTGCCAGTTGATATGCTTCACAAACTACACATACAGAATTACGCCATCATTGATGAGATTGCGATTGATTTTTCATCGAACCTCAATATCATTACCGGCGAAACGGGTGCCGGAAAAAGTATTTTAATGGGTGCCCTTAGTCTGATACTGGGCGAGCGTGCAGGTAGCGCTACTTTAATGAATACCGAAAAGAAATGTGTGGTGGAAGGCTATTTTAAAGCGAAAGAAAACAAGCAGGTAAAGGTTTTTTTAAAAACGCACGAATTGGATATCGAAGAAGAATTGGTAGTGAGAAGAGAGATTGCTGTAAATGGAAAATCGAGGGCTTTTATTAATGATACTCCGGTCAATTTAAGCCAGTTAAAGGAGTTGAGTTCGATGCTGGTTGACCTACACCAGCAATTTGATACACTGGAGTTGGGCGACAACGATTTTCAACGGCAAGTAATTGATGCCTTATCTGGAAACTTAGATCTGTTGCAGGATTACAGGGTTGTTTATGGCGCATATAATAAATCTAAAAAAGAATTGTCTGAACTTGCATTAGAACAGCAAACGGCCAATGCAGCTCTGGATTACAACCAGTTTTTGTTCGATGAACTGGAAGAAGCCGGATTGAAAGAAAATGAGTTGGAGGAACTGGATGCGGAGATAAAATTGTTGACAAATGCAGAGTCAATCAAGCAGCAGTTAAATTCTATTTACTTTGAATTGAAGGATAGTGAAGTACCGATTGTGCAGCAGTTAAAATCATTGAGTAATAAGTTGCATGCGCTGGAAGTTTATCATCCGTTGGTTGAAGAATTACACAAGCGGCTACGCAGTGCACAGGCCGAGTTACAGGATATCGGCGATGAATTGGAGCGCATAGATGAAGGTGTGCATTACAATGCAGAAAGGATACAGGTAGTAAATGACAAGATATCGGTTGGGTATAAATTATTAAAAAAGCATGCTGTCAATACTACTAATGAACTATTGTCCATTAAAGAAAGCCTGCAATTGAAACTGAATGAGATTTTAAACATAGGCGAAGCCATTGCATTAAAAGCAAAGCAGGTGGAAGAATTATTGGATCGCTGTAACAAAATGGCTGAGGCTATTTCTGTAAACAGGCAAAAAGCGATCACACCCTTTACAGAAAGAGTAAATGGTTTGTTGGCACAGGTAGGAATGCCCAATGCGCAAATAAAAGTGCAGTTTCAAAAAGAATCTTTACATATTAACGGTTGCGACGGTATTGAGTTTTTGTTTGATGCCAATAAAGGTGGCCGTTTTGAACCGTTGAGTAAAGTGGCGAGTGGGGGAGAATTGAGCAGGATTATGCTTTGTATTAAATCGCTGGTGGCGAAAAAATTACAATTACCTACACTTATATTTGATGAGATTGATACTGGAATTAGCGGTGAAGCCGCAAAACAAGTAGGACTCATCATGAAAGACTTATGCCACTCACACCAGTTGATATCTATTACCCACCAGCCCCAGATTGCGGCCAGGGCCAATGCCCATTATTTTGTCTACAAGGCAATACAGGGAGATAAAATCACTACGTCTATTCGCTTGTTAAATAAGGAGGAGCGCATTACCGCCATTGCCCAAATGCTTAGTGGCGAAAAGCCAACTGCTGCGGCGCTGGAAAATGCAAGGGAAATGGTTGGCTACCTATAAATTTCCGGATAGAGATAAGGGTGGGTTACAATCAAAGTCTCAATTTAAAATTCTGTAGAACCATTGCTTTATAAAAAATTACTGCTGCTGGAATTGATTATAGCAGCAATGTGGTCGGCTTATGAAATTCAACAATATATTCAGGTTATCATTCCTCCTGAAAAATCGTTGGTACACCTTTTTACATTCCTGCTGCTTAGTTGCATTACAGTTTTTCTGTTGGTATTCGTTGCAGGGTTTGGAATAATTTATTTTAACAATTTTTTCTTTGAAAAATAAGAATGCTATTTTTGCCGCTCAAATTAATTTAAACATGCCATACAATTTACTGAAAGGAAAGAAGGGAATCATTTTTGGTGCATTAGATGAAAAATCGATCGCCTGGAAAACCGCCATACGCTGCCATGAAGAAGGAGCAGAAATATTATTGACCAATGCCCCGGTAGCAATGCGGATGGGCGAAATAAATAAATTGGCTGAAATGATCAATGCGCCAGTGATTCCATGTGATGTTAGCAGCGATGAGGATGTTTTAAACCTTTTAACAAAGGCAAAAGAGCATTTTAGCGGAGGAGTAGATTTTATATTACATTCCATTGGTATGAGTCTGAATGTACGTAAGGGAAGGCACTATACAGATATTGACTACGGTTTTAATGCAAGAACTCTTGATATATCCGCCATTAGCCTGCATCGTGTATTGGCAACTGCTATGAAGCTGGATGCTATCAATGAATGGGGTAGCGTTGTGGCATTGTCGTATATAGCTGCACAGCGTGTGTTTCCAGACTACAACGAGATGGCTGATGCCAAAGCCTTGCTGGAGAGTGTTGCCCGCAGTTTTGGGTATCATTATGCAGTTAGCAAGCATGTGAGGGTAAATACCATCTCGCAGTCGCCTACACGAACTACTGCAGGTAGCGGTGTTAAGGGGTTTGATGGCTTTATCAATTATGCAGAAAAAATGAGTCCGATGGGTAACGCCAGCTCAGAAGACTGCGCCAACTATTGTGTTACTTTATTCAGCGATCTTACCAGAATGGTAACCATGCAGAATTTGTTTCATGACGGTGGTTTTTCTTTTACAGGGGCCACTCAGGCCATCATTGAGCAAATGGAAAAATAATAGGAATAGCTTTAAAATTAATTTATGACGGATTGGATAGAAGTCGTAGGGCTTTCAGGCTCAGTTTTAAGCAGCGTTACCTTTATGCCACAAGTTTATCAAACCTGGAAAACAAAGAGTGTGGGCGATCTTAATTTATCAATGATGCTGATCGTGTTGCTGAGTACCCTGATCTGGCTGGTGTATGGCATAGGAAAGGAACTGCTGCCTGTAATTATTTGCAATGGCATTATTTGTTTTCTATCGCTACTGTTGATCTACTTTAAATTTAAATTCTCTAAAAAATAAATTCAACTTTAAATAATACGAAAGCCACCAACTTAAAAAATTGGTGGCTTTTATTATATTTTGTAAGCAATAGTGTATAAATACTGCAGTTTCTACAGCAACCGTTAGTTAATATTCATCCTCATTGGTAAAGAAATCATCCTGACTTGAATAATCTGGCCAGATATCTTCCAGGCCTTCATATACTTCTCCTTCATCTTCCAGTTCCTGCAGGTTTTCGATAACTACGGTAGGTGCCCCACTTCTGATGGCAAAATCTATAAGCTCATCTTTGGTTGCCGGCCATGGAGCTTCTTCTAAATGAGAGGCTAATTCTAGTGTCCAAAACATCTTCTTAGTGTATTTAATTTTTGCAAATGTAAAAGTTTGGTGGAATTAAACAAATGTGTTTTTTAAATGAGGTTAATCTTCGGCACAAAAAATTACCAAATATTATCCATCGGGCCTCAATAATTCTTAATTATTTATTACTTTAGCCAGATGCTTACAGCTACAAATATTACTAAAAATTACGGGCCCCTACCTGTTTTAAGTGGGGTTGATATACAGATAAAGAAAGGTGAAATCATCAGCATTGTAGGATCGTCGGGAGCAGGCAAAAGCACGCTGCTACACATTCTTGGCACATTGGACAAAGCCGATAAAGGTTCCGTTTGTTTAGAAGGACAACGAATTGAGGCGCTTTCGGGAAGTAAATTATCTGCATTTAGAAATAAAAACATTGGCTTTGTTTTTCAATTTCACCACTTATTACCAGAGTTTTCTGCACTTGAAAATGTGTGTATTCCTGCGTGGATTGCCGGAACGAAAAAAAAAGAAATAATTGAAAAAGCGACTAATTTGTTAACAACTTTAGGGCTTTCTGAACGTTTGGAAAACAAACCTCAACAACTTTCGGGCGGAGAACAGCAAAGAGTAGCGGTTGCAAGAGCGTTAATCAATAATCCTGCTATCATCATGGCAGATGAACCTACAGGCAATTTAGATAGCTCCAATGCCAGAGAATTA
The DNA here is from genome assembly GCA_041740215.1 of Ferruginibacter sp. Lineage (GTDB taxonomy): Bacteria > Bacteroidota > Bacteroidia > Chitinophagales > Chitinophagaceae > Ferruginibacter. The sequence continues at coordinate 6,145 of JBGSMI010000116.1, read as the reverse complement.
CACCAACTATTTATCGACCTGCGGAATAAATTCAATCAAACATTTTTAATTGTAACACACAACGAGGAACTGGCGCAAATGAGCGATAGAATATTACACATGAAAGACGGGAGGATTATATAATAATGACCCAATTTCTCAATTGCTAAATTCGAAAATCCTATAGGTACCTACAAGTTTTCATTGAGCTATTGAGAAATTGTCAAATTTGCTAATTAATACGTGGTTTCCATTCCACCTCTGCAACACCTAGTAAATGCGCAGCATATCGGCTTAATACAAAAAGATAATCGCTCAGGCGATTGACGTATTTAATTACCAGTGGGTCAACAAACAACTCATGCTCCTGCATGTTTACACATAATCTTTCGGCACGCCTGCAGACGCATCTTGCAATATGAGTAGTGGAAACTGCCTGGTGACCACCGGGGAGGATGAAGTGTTGCATCGCTGGTAACACCTCATTCATTGCATCAATTTCTTTTTCCAGCATTATAACGTCTGTTTCTTTCAAATCTGGTATCTTCATCAAAGGTTCTTTATCCGGATCGCAGGCCAATGATGAACCCACCGTAAACAAACGGTCCTGTATTTCTTTTAATATTTCCCTCGTAGGCTCGTGCATAAACAGATCGCTTACAAGACCAATATAGGAATTTAGTTCATCTACTGTACCATAACTTTCGATACGTAAATGGCTTTTAGGAACTTTGGTACCACCGATTAAACTTGTTTTACCCAGGTCGCCGGTTTTTGTATAAATCTTAAGTGCCATGTTTATTCAATGATTGTGTATTACCGGCAACAAAAAAGCAGGAGAGTAGTTTAAAAAAGATTAAAAAATCTACACCAGTTGAGCGATTACGGATGGATGCGTGTTGATTTTATCCGTCTCTATAACACCATCTCGTAACCGAATCACTCTGTGGGCAAATGCGGAAATATCTTCCTCATGGGTTACTAAAATAACGGTGTTTCCATCATTGTGAATTTTACCTAAAATATCCATAATTTCATGAGACGTTTTTGAATCGAGGTTACCGGTAGGCTCATCTGCCAAAATTATTGCCGGATTGTTGATGAGTGCACGGGCAATGGCTACACGCTGGCATTGCCCACCACTAAGTTCGTTTGGTTTATGTGTACTGCGGTCATCTAATTTTACTTTACTCAACACGGCCATGGCTCTGTCCATTCTTTCAGATTTACCAATGCCACTATATATGAGCGGAAGGGCTACATTTTCAGCAGCAGTCAATCGGGGCAATAAATTAAACTGTTGAAATACAAAACCGATTTCTTTATTCCTTACTTCAGCAAGGTCATTATCCGGCATGCTACTCACATCTTTTCCGTTTAGTACATATTTTCCACCGGAAGGCGTATCTAAACAACCCAAAATGTTCATTAGTGTTGATTTCCCTGAACCGCTTGGCCCCATCAGAGCTACATATTCGTTCTTATAAACATCCATGTCAATACTTTTAAGCACTTGCAGCTCCTGTTTGCCAAGGAAATAACTTTTAACGATTTTTTCCAAATGAATAATTCCCTGCATATTGCTTAATTAAAATGATTATTGTTTTTATGGATAACCACATAGTTGTTATGTTGTTATATTGTTGGAATGTTGTGTAGTTGTATGGTTACTTGACCAATCGGAAATCGAAAAACAACAATTTACACAATTTGGTAAAGGTTGTAGGTTAAGACAATGTGCTTTTTTTTGCCGCCATTCAAATTGTATGTCAAAAACAATGTGATCATTAAACAATCTAACAACCCATCTATTTCTTTATCACTTTAGGCACTTTAAAAAACTGTTCATCATGCAATGGCGCGTTTCTTAATCCCTCCTCCCTGCTAATGCTGCCTTTTACCTCATCTTCTCTTAATACATTTACATTATCACTCATGTGAAGCAAAGGTTGAACCCCGGTTGTATCTAATTCATTTAGTTTTTCTACAAATTGAATCATCTTTTGCAGATCACTTTTAATACCTGCTTTCTCCATGTTATCAAACTGTAGCCTTGCAAGGTTAGCTAATTTATCTACCAGCGCATCGTTTACTTCCATCAAACAAAAATAATGGATTCAGTTTAGATGAAGTCAATATTAGTACAAATGGTTTTGTAAGCTATATTACCTGGCTGCTGCATGCGTAAGCAAAATGGGGTAACTGTTCTAGAATTCATTTTAATAAGTTTTAAGTAATATTATTCCATTTAGCTGTAGCGATAGACAATTGACTTTTGTTATCTTCGCCATCCTTATGTTAAAAAAGAAAGAAGTAGTAATGAGTGGCATCAGGCCAACCGGCTTTTTGCACCTGGGAAATTATTTCGGAGCCATCCGGAACTATATAAAAATGCAGGATGATTTTGACTGCTACTTTATGGTGGCCGATCTGCATTCGCTCACTACACATCCCGACACAAAAGAACTGAAAAAAAATGTTCATAGGGTATTGGCAGAAAATATTGCCTGTGGCTTAGATCCTGATAAAGTTGCCTTGTATTGCCAAAGCCAGGTGTACGAAACATCTGAATTGTATTTATACCTGAATATGCTGGCCTATATTGGCGAGCTGGAGAAGACTGTAACATTCAAAGATAAAATCAGACAACATCCCGAAAATATTAATGCAGGTTTATTGACCTATCCTGTTTTGCAGGCAGCAGATATCATACTGCATCGTGCCAGATATGTACCCGTGGGTAAAGATCAGGAGCAGCATTTGGAAATGGCAAGAAACTTTGCTAACAGGTTTAATCATCGCTATGGTGAAATTTTTCCAGAGCCTCAGGCTTTTAACTATAACCAGGTATTGGTAAAAGTTCCCAGTCTTGACGGGGTAGGAAAAATGAGTAAAAGTGAAAACCAAATGGCAACTTTGTTTTTGTCGGATGAAGATGATTTGATTCGGAAAAAGGTAATGAAAGCGAAAACAGATGGCGGACCTGTTGAATCAAATTCTGCAAAGCCAGACTTTATTGAAAATATATTCGGATTGATGCACTTAGTAAGTGCAGCCGATGTAATAGCGAAATTTGAACACGATTATAACAATTGCACCATCCGTTATGGAGATATGAAAAAACAATTGGGGGAGGATATGGTAAATTTTATCGCACCAATCAGGCAGAAGGTAGATGCGATTTTGAATGATGGGCAATATTTAAAATATGTAATGGAAAAGGGAGCAGATAAGGCAAGGGTAAGCGCAAAGGCTACGATGGATCTTGTAAGGGAGGCGATGGGCCTCAACTATTAAAGCGGAGTTTACGATCATTTTTCTTAGCTGGTAGCGTGAAGGATGAATGGTAAATAGTGAATACAAAGCAATCCGTTAATTTTTGTTTTAACTAACATTTGTTTAAAAAAATATACATGCAGTTGATGATGTATTTAATTACGGTAGTATTATAATGTTTGCTTACTTTCAGTTTTAAATCAGCATTCAATTTTTAATTTTTAAATTTTATCCTTAATTGGATGGGGGTATGGCAAAATCAAAGAAACCAAAGCATATAGCAGTAGCCGGAAATATTGGCGCAGGTAAAACTACTTTAACAGAAATGTTAAGTAAACATTACAAGTGGATACCGCAATTTGAAGATGTGGATCACAATCCCTACCTCAATGATTTTTATGACGATATGCCAAGGTGGAGTTTCAATCTTCAGATTTTTTTCCTGAATAGCCGTTTGAACCAACTGCTGGAAATTCATCGCGGTACCGAAACTGTTATTCAGGACAGGACGATTTACGAGGATGCCAATATATTTGCACCAAACCTGCATGATATGGGTTTGATGGGGAAACGGGATTTCGATAATTACTATAATTTTTTTGAGACGTTGAAATCAATGGTTCAACCTCCCGACTTATTAATATATTTAAAAGCCTCAGTGCCCACACTGGTGGCTCAAATTCAGAAGAGAGGTAGAGAATATGAAGAGAATATCCGGCTGGATTATTTGAAAAAATTAAATGATTATTACAATAATTTTGTTGAAACTTACACGGAAGGGCCACTATTAATTATAGATGCGGATAATACCAAATTTGCAGAAAATGAAGAACATCTTGGCCAGATCATTACAAAAATTGACTCTACTTTATTTGGACTGTTTTAAAAAAATGGAAGCTGTTGACTAAGGAACTACAGTTATTTGCTGGAGATACGATTAAGGCAATTTTTTGAATGCGTGTTTCTTTCTTAAAAAGCTGGTTTGTACGAAAAGAAGGGCTCAATCAATGAGTTGATTTTTCATGGCATAAAAAACCAGGCCAACGGAATTTTTAACTCCAAAACGTTCCATTAAACGGTCTTTAATGGCCTCCACAGTACGGGCACTGATATCCATCTTGAGTGCAATTTCTGAAGCTGTAAATTCCATGCAGACCAATGTAAGTACTTCTTTTTCCCGCTCACTTATTACAACCTCTGAATTGAAGCTGGGGTTAAATTTTTGTTTGCTATAATTCTTCTTGATTAACACTTTATTTACAAAAGGATTCAGAAAAAAACCTATCGTCATTACGTCCATTATGGCTGTTTTTATTTCTGAAGGTTCTGTGCTTTTTAAAAGATAGCCTGCGGCGCCACAATCCATTAAATGTCCTACAAAACGCTCATCTTCATACATTGTTAATATAATCACCCTGATATTAGGATAATCTTTGGTAATCTGTCTGGTAGTTTCTATACCGTCTTTTACTGGCATTCTTAAATCACAGAGGACAACGTCTGGGTTTGTTTCAGGTATCTTCGATAATAACTCTTCACCGTTATTTGCTTCTAAAACAAATTTGATATTTGGATAAGGGCGCATAGAAAGGATTACTCCTTTCCGAAAGATTTTGTGATCGTCTGCTATAGCTACTTTAATTAAATTCATACAATTTGAGTAGTGCAAAATTAAGAAAACATATTGGTTTTGGCAGTTTCAATTCCCAGCCCGTTGTATCAAGTATCAAGCTATAATTCTGTAAATCAGTATTTTGGATATCATTCTAAAAAAGAGTACGCTAAAAGGTAGCATCTTTCGGAATCTCCAAAGTTACCTTGTAATAGGTATGACTGGGGTCAATTTCGAAAAAAATACGGCCATTCAACACCTTAATTCTGCTGGCAATATTTTTTAACCCAAGGCCATGAGAAACCTGGTTCAGTCTTTCAAATTCTGTTTGCACAATGCCCTGTCCGTCGTGGTGAAGTCTCAGGTAGTTGTGGGTTGCGTTTGCATTCTGGGTAAGGTGAATGAAACCTGCATTACTGTGTTTTAAAATATTGTTTACCAGTTCCTGCAAAATTCTAAAAATCAATAGTTCCTGCTCTAATTTTAACCTGGTGCGATAGTCATGAAAACGAACGGAGGCATTTAATATACCACTGCCATTTATTTTTTGAAAAAGGTCACTCATTGCACTTTCAAGTCCGAAATTTTTAAGTGTTGGAGGCATCATACTGTGGCTAATATTTCTGATCAGTTGTATTGCATCATCAATGATTTGCTTTGCACTAAAAATAGATTGTAATTGAGCGGCTGGCTCCTGATTAATCATGTTTTCATTCAGGTATAAGCGTGCTGTTGCCAGCAATGGGCCAACATCATCGTGTAAATCTGCTGCAATTCGATTTCTTTCTTCTTCCTGGTATTTTATGGAGGCATTCAATAAAATCTTTTGTTTTTCATCCTCCATAGTTTTGAGCTGGTTGTTAAACCGGATCACCTTACGTTGGTGAAGAATTACAAAAAAAACAATGCTTAGCGTAAGCCCAACCATCGCCAGCGTGCCAAATAGCATGATGGCTGGAAATCCCGATGTAGTGGCATTGGTAGAGGCTTGTAAAAAAATCATTGGCTGGTTTGGATATTAGCTTTATGTGTAAAGGAAATATTCGTATCCAATTCAAGGTTTATATTGATATCAGGCTGGTTATTATTCTTTCTCGAATTTTTGGCAACTATAACGGCCACACACAATAAAATATTTTTTGCTATCGTAAAGGTGCCATAGATATCATTGTACAATATTTTGTTTTCATTGTTTTGTAAAAGCATTTTTGAAAATAGAAATAGGAAGAAATTACCGGTGGAGAATATTAAGAAAGCAACTGCAATCCAAAAGGCAGG
>JBGSMI010000337.1:0-20598 GCA_041740215.1 Ferruginibacter sp. | reverse complement strand
TATAGCTCTGAAAGAGCGAAATATCATAGCCCGGGGCATCGCCCCGGGTAAACAAATTTTAAAGAACGAAGCTCTTATATGTTTGTATTTTTTAAGTTTTTATATTTTTTTTAATAAAGAAAGTTTGAATGTTATCAACTTTGTAGGTAAGGAGGAGAGAGCCCCTGAATGGGCGTTATAAGCGTTGGTTGGATTATAGAAAGTTTAATTGATCCGCGGCCCCTTCCCGGGAAAATCGGAGTGTTCCAAAAGGGGAGTTGGCCCCCGACCCGCAAGCTAGGGGGGAGTTATACCAACCGTTTTTCAAAAATGGTCGTGTATTTGGCAAAAAAAAGGATAGGAGGGTTTTATTTCGAAGTTTAAGCCATTTTTGGATAATTACAATTCGATACAGCTTTAAGCCAAAAGGTAACAATCCCTTCGCTTGCAGATTCTCTAAAACCTTATAATAGAAAAGGTCTTGCTTTTAGCAAAACCTTTTCTATTATAATCTCAAATTAAGATATCTTATTTTTCCACAGATTGCGCTTCTGCTTTCTTTTTCAACTGTTGTTGGCGCATTTTTACTGCTACATAACCAATGCCGCCTGCAATTAATAAACTTACACCGCCATCTAATGGAACACCTGGTCCACCACCTGGATCTCCACCACCGTCACAATCAGGATTATTCGGATCGGGACATTGGGCGAATGAAACAACAGTGGTTCCTAATATCAGTAAAAAGGTAAACATGGCTTTTCTAAGAAAGCTGCCTAAATGTATTTTCTTAATTTGACGCATTAATAATATTTTTTTATTTTTTAATTGTTAATCAGCAAACGAATATTTTGTTTATTTCCTAATTCATCTGTTACCGATAAATGGTAGATACCCCTTGGTACTACTCCATTGCTTAAATCTATCTGGTGCGTACTACTCAAACCAGCATTGTTGACTGATGTTTGAAATACCTGCTGACCGGCAACATTACTGAGCGATAAGTTATATTTCCCTAACGGCTGTTGATTCAACGTCAATGTAAAATGTTTATTGTCGATTACCGTTGGAATTACCTGAATATCTTTTTTGCCATTCAACTGTATTAACGCAATAGAGGTGTAAGTAAAACGTCCTGCCTTATCATTGCTACGAATGCGATAAAAGTTTTTGCCATTGATGGGCTGGTTATCAAATAACTGGTAGCTGGCTCCGGTAACAATGTTTTTAGCTTCCACACTGTCCATTTTACTAAAATTGATTCCGTTCGCACTTCTTTCTACAACAAAATTCTTTGCACCCACTTCACAACCCGTACTCCAGGACAATTTTACTTTTTTTCCGATCAGACTGGCATCAAATTTTGTGCAATTTACGGCTAAAACAACTGCCGGCGCCATTACAATTTTAAAACGACTCAGGCTGCTGCTCGCAGGATCGCTGGTTACGCTGAACGGATAGGTAATGGTTCCGTCAAACAGGTCGATGATTCTTTCTGTATTGGTGAAGGCATCAATCAGGCGGGCCGTTTGATTAATTCCTGTAAAGTTGCTACTGTTAATTTCAAATGCATAACCCCGCTGTGTAAGATTCCAAAATGGAATGTAAAGCGTATCGTTTTGTGTAGGGAAAGGCCGGCTTTCGATACTTAAATAGCGATTGTTTCTTACGAGGCTAAGATTTTCGTTGAAATTATTGAGTTTAACCGCATCAAATGTTTCTGTACCTGCTTGCTGGTAGATGTCGTTGTAGCGGGCAGTTGCATTATCAGCCTGCTCTCCCAACACACTGCCAACCGCTTTATAAAGCGTAATGCCAATCTTGCTAACACCATTGTTTCCAACCGGACGTAATAATGATGCAGGCTTATTATTAGTTTTATTGCTTTCTAAAATATTGAGGTTTCCACCCGAATTTAATTTTTCAACAAAAAATGCCTGACCCGAGTTAACCGTAAGATATTCATTTACGGTAGATCCGCTTACACCACTCAAAGTATAAGCACTAACCCCATCCCAGGATAGAACTGTATGGGCACCAGAGGTTCCCGATCTTGCATCCCATAGCCAAAAGTTTCTCTTAATCACTGCCGAATTACCGGAATTGTAAACATCATCCAAATTGATGGATGCTGCATATGGATTTCCTACCACAGAAAAGGAATCGGTAGCAGCAATAGGAACTGTTACAATACCTTGTTTAATTGCTCCGTTAGGCTTAAGTGTTGTGCTGCTAGCACCTGTACTACTAGCTATAGTTCTATCACCTCTAATGTACACCATGAAACCTTGTCTGGAATTTCCCGATACGGAGGTAAGTGGTGAATTGCTTGCACTTGCCCAAACGTTCAGTGGAGTATAAAAGCGCACAGACGAACTCGTAGTACTTCCTAAACCGGAAAAAAAGTCATATCCAACTCCCGCTGCTGCAGCTCCTGATGAATAATTGTGTCCCGTTAGCAAGGTTCCGCTACCGCCAGTCTCACCAGATGGTGCATTTGCATTAGCGGCTACTCCTGCCCATGCATCTCTGATGGTGGGGCCGGTAACAGGTATGGTCAGCATTCTCCAGCCTCTTTTTGCAGGAATAAATCTTTCTACAGTTACATTGCTGGCGCCGATTAGTGAGCCGGATGGTATTGCACCTATAAAGGCGGTGCTGTCAAAACTACTTTTAAGGATCAGGTTTTGAGTATTTAAATTTAACACGTCATTGCTGCTACCAAAGACAACGCCACTATAAATCGAAAGTGGGGTATTTAATGTGGTGGTACTGGTGGTGGTAGAATGATTTAGTGTCAGTCTGCCAAGCTCTGCAAGAGTGCCATCAAAGTTTAACTGCTTAGCCGCTCCAGTAGTTCCTCCTAAAATAAGATTGCTTGTTAAATCGCCTCCCAAATTCCCGCTGGTTCTTGTGATACCGCCATTTGCAAAAAGTGTATTTGCGCCGATGATTAACGTGCCAGATGAAAGGGTAAGCGCACCATTTACGGTGACTACATCTGTAGCATCAAGCGTTGCATTACCGGAACTTTGATTGATAACAAGGTTTTGGTATGTGCCGGAAGTTATTGTTTGGTCTGCACCATAATATTCGACGGTACCGGAAGGAATGATTACACCAGTGGGAGATGGATTATTAAAACCAGCACCAGCAAGTCGAATTGTTCCCTGCATTGATGTAAAATCTCCATCCTCTAAATTACCAATACCCATGTCTAATATAGCTCCAGAATTTATTGAATATGACGATGCGACCAAGTCAAAGTCATTCATGATTAAACTAGTTCCTGTATTTGAAATCTCGAATGTGCCGGGTATTAGAACCTCAGCAGCATTTTGTACACCCGAAGTGTTGCTCATTTGTAGCCCACCTGTATACGTGCCTCCTGGAATAGTTTGACCACCTGTCGGATTATCAAATACGACTTTTGACCTCCATACCTTAAATTCAGGAATCGGATTAGCTGAAGTGTTTGCTATTCTTAACTGTCCTGTAGTAGAGCCTGCTATAACATTAATTGGAGTATTTAAGGTATATATCCCCATTTCCAATATTCCATTGATTGTTAAGGCCGCAACAATAGTTAAATCTGTACCTGCAAAAACGCTTCCTGAGGTAATAATCAATCTATTGATCGAAGTAATTGTACTGCCAAAAATTAAATTACCTGTACCTGTTTTTGTCAATCCAGAAGTCCCAGTTCCTCCGATAGTATTACTGATTGTTAACTGACCTGTAACACTACAAGTTGTTAATATAGAAAGACTTAGTGGGCAGGATATTGAAGTTGTTCCATTCGTTGTTATTGAAGGAGATGCCCCAAAGGTCAATGTACCAGTTCCCGATATTGAAGCTCCGTTGCCTAAATTGATAGACCGACAGGTCCCTGCAGCACTTAGGACCGGATAAACAGTTAGGCCTGATGGGATTGTAACAATTGATGTATTAGCAGGTACTACTGCTGCTGACCAGTTTGCCGCGGTATTCCAATCCGAAGGGTTGACAGGAGCTCCACCTACCCAATTTGTAGCCTGCCCCATCACCAAATTCACCGACACCGTACAAAACAGCATCATCAGCACAACAGGTAATTTTAATTTATGTAGTATTCTGTTCATAAAATTGATTTGATTATCAGTAGATTAATTATAAAAAAATGGTGTAATTGGTTTGTTGGTCAGCATCCCAGGGGAGTAAAAAGGTGGAAGGATTGGATAAATTCATACAGGGATGCATAAAGTGTTTTTTGAAAAATAAAAAATTTGCCGATTACAATTATGTTTAAATGCACATCAGGTTTGTGTTACCATTGACAATAACGTGGCGAAAGTAGTAAAATTGTGGGTTTTGACGTAGTAATTTTTCTACACAGCTTGTGTATTTCAAAACTTGTGGGTTGTACAGCTTATTTCTGGTGGAGTTTATTCAACAAACAACAAGTTCCAATCTGTTTAAAACGCAGTTAGCTCCTTAGTACCTCCTTCGTCTCTCCTTCGTCTCTCCTTTGTGACTGCTTCGTAAATTTGCGAACGTGTAAAAAGCAAGTCAGCAAGGAGGGAGGTGTAAAAGGTTGCGTATTGTTGAAACAGGTGCTGGTCGTTGGTCAATTTCACCAGTCACGATTCACCATCCGATAGCTATCGGATTCCAAATCGCTTAATACTGCCTTATATTTTCTTCTCCAGCACTATAAATTGCAAGGGCTGTTTCGGAATGCCAAATTCAGGTTCGGTAGGGAAGGGTTTTGTTTCACCGGTAGGTTGGTAGCCTTTTCTTTTGTACCAGTCAATCAATTCATGGCGAACATCAATTACCGTCATGATGATTGAATAACAATTCAGGTCGATTGCGAAAAGCTCTCCTGCCTGTAACAATTGTGAGCCAATGCCTTTTGCCTGTATATTGGGCGCTACCGTTAGCATTCCGAGGTAAAGCTGGTTGGTTTGTAGTTGCAGATAAACGCAACCGGCCAACTGGCCTTCCGCATCTTTAGCGGTAAGGATAGTGGCGCCGGGCTTTTGGCTCATTTCAAGCAATGAGTTTTCATTGGTTCGAAGTCCACCCAATAAATCGGCTTCAGTAGTCCAGCCCTTTTTTGAACTTTCGCCCCGGTAGGCGCTATTGATCAATTTCGTTAGTTCGGGGATATCGACTATATCAAGCGGGGCAATCTTTACTGTAGGGGTCATGCCGCAAAGATATTAACCGGAAAATAATTTATCAAAAGAGTGCGTTTTTTTGATTGAGTTAGTTTTATCCCAGCCAGTTAGCATGGAGTTGTAGAGTGCGTTCAATTTGTTACAGCCCCTGTAGCTGGCCCTGTAGCTGGCTAGGACTCTACAACGAACTCATCTTGCCACTGGCCCCGTTACCCAGCGGGGCGGACTATAAAGTGTACACAAAAAAGGTAAAGTTCTTTCCGTTCAATCAACGATAGAAATCTGCTGATTCGATTGTATAGTGATGATTGCAATTGAAGCGGTGACAAGGGCGCAATATCCCAGCATGGGGCAAAGCCCTATGAAAAATGAGATTTTAATTACCCTGCCCTCAGGTGTACTACCACCTCACAACATGACTCCGGATGACATTTATATTTCATTATTGATTTATTTTTCTCAATTGAAGGAATGGCTTTTTATATTGTGAGCGGTAGGGTATTTTGTTGTTTACGATGGGCGATGATATGGTTGTAATATTGTATGATTGGCGATGATACGGTTGTATCATCGTCGATGGGAAATGATATGGTTGTTATATCGTACGATGGGCGCTGATACGATTGTACCATCGTCGATGGGCTTCACGCATCGCAGTGTTCTTGTGCCCCTGACAAGGCTATGCTGTAAAAGCCATTATTGGTGTAATACGACATTATAGGAGACTGCCTTTGGAAAATGCAATATGAATTACGTAGACTAAAGGCCAATATTATTTAGTTAAAAATTTTTTGTTCCATCGGAATAAATGGGTAGAAAATTCAAACCAATTGAACAGGCGTTCCGTAGGAAGGCTGTATTTCATCAAACTCAATCCACATAACGTTTCTAACGGAACGAAAATTCAAAATGACAGACACTTGTGCTACCGACATATATCCCCTATGGAGCAGCCCTTCAGTTTTAACTAACTGACATTAGCCTAAAGGCTTAAGAAATATGGTGCAATTTCAGCCTACAGCCATTTCCCTACTATGGAGCTAAAAGCCATCAGCTCCGTCATTTAAAAACACCTTGCCAAACGCATCAATCCGCTACTCATTTATTGCGCCAATATGGTACTTGAAATGGCTGTGGGAAATTTATGGAGAGATGAATCCTTAAGCAATCCTGGCCTGTTGTAATTGCTTTGTCACTAATCAATCCTGATCTGCAACCTTGAATAAACTACCGTATCTCTAAATGTGCCGTTGAAAAGAAAATTTTCCTTAAAGTGAGCTTCCTTTGTGAAACCAGAGCTGGTTAGCATCGCTGCCGATGCTGCATTTCCGGGATTGATTTGTGCTTCAATGCTATGTAATTTCAGTTCATTAAATGAATACTCTATCACAGCATTCAAGGCTTCTTTCATAATTCCTTTTTGCCAATGTTCTGGATTTAGCATGTACCCAATTTCGGCACGGTAATGTTCTTTAATCAATCGCCAACACCCTATTGTGCCAATCAGCGATTCTGGCTGGTTGCTAAAAACAATCGCCCAGGTAATGCTATCATTGGTATTGAGTAACTGTATAATACGGTTGATGAATGCTGCTGCATCCGCAATGGTGGCGGCCTTTTCTTTGTCAATAAACTGCATCACCCGTTCATCTCTCCTCAATTGGAAAATTTCGGGAGCATCTTTTATAGTAATTCGCCGCAATAGCAGCCGGTTTGTTTTTATTTCCGGGAAATTGGAAAAATCTGGTTGTAGCATTGAGGCGTTTTGAAACTGAAAAATAAGTAAATATTAGTTGTTTGGAAAACCCAAATAAAAAATCTGGTTTAGATTTTTTATTTGGCTGACTGGCTGATGCAACGAGCTCCTTTTCTTTCGGAATTCAATTAAAAATACCGTATTATTTCCTGCAATTGCATTCATCCAAATCTACATACAAATTATCCGTACAACCAATAGACGCCACCGCCAAACCAATGATGCGTATCCAAATAAATATTTGCACTACATTTAACCCTAATTATGACCAAATGAACCAAAAATTATTTGAGCAATTGCAACAGGACGGCTTAATTTCTGATGCCAGCTTTGCTAATATAAAAATGACACAAGAGCATTCGCTGCTATCTGTTCACCGGGAAATTAAAACCTTCCTCTACCTGGGCGTATTACTACTGAGTGGAGGCATTGGTATTTTGGTGTACAAAAACATTGACACCATCGGCCACCAGTTGATATTGCTTTTTATAGCCCTGATTTGTAGTGGCTGTTTTTTCTATTGTTTTAAAAACAAGCGGGCTTTTTCAATTGGTAAGGTAATTGCGCCCAATTCCTTGTTCGACTATATCTTACTATTGGCTTGCTGCACTTTCGTCATCTTCATCGGATACCTCCAGTTTCAATACGAAGTATTTGGAAACAGATACGGATTGGCAACCTTTTTCCCAATGGTGGTGTTGTTTTTTTCTGCCTATTATTTTGATCACCTGGGCGTTTTAAGCATGGCCATCGTAAATCTTGCGGGTTGGCTGGGCATTACCGTAACGCCGATCAGTGTGCTCACCGCTAATGATTTCGCCAATAGCCGTATCATTTTCACCGGCCTGGTATTGGGTGTATTACTGATTACGATGGCATGGGCTACCCGAAAAAGGAAAATAAAGCACCATTTTGAACTGACCTATGCCAATTTTGGAACACATATATTGTTGATCTCCTGCCTGGCTGCTATGTTTCATTTTGATGCCGTTTACCTGATTTGGTTTTTATTATTGGCAGCACTGGTCGTCTATTTTTATAGTAAGGCAATGGCAGATAAATCCTTCTACTTTATCCTTATTACAACATTCTATGCGTACATCGGCATCAGTTATATTGTATTTCAACTACTTGATAAAATGGTCGGAATAGACATTACTATGCTTTATTTATGGTTTTTATATTTCATTATTTCCGGCATTTGCCTGATTGTTTTTTTAATGCGAACCAATAAAAAAATAAAAGCAATATGATCGCATATTCTCCATCAGCCATTCACAATCTATTTGTTCGGGAGCAAGCCGCCGAAGCTTTGGGTCAACAATGTCTGCCACAGGCGGAATACGAAGCTATCCTTACCCGATTTCCGGTAATTTTTTATTCACCCAATTTATTTATCCGGATAGGGTTGTTAGTACTTACGCTCGTGATTTCGCTGTTTTCGTTTGGTATAGGGGTATTGATTTTCAAAGCTTCGTCGGATAAGTTTCTTGCAGGGTTGGCTATATTTTTTGCGCTGTTGGCTTATGCAGCACTGGAGTATATGGTAAAAAGTAACAAGCATTTTCGGTCAGGTGTTGATGATGCTTTGTTATGGGGAGCGGCAGGTGCCTTGTTTGGCGGAATTAGTTATATCACGAAAGCAGACAACCTTTCCAACGGTATCCTGATCTTTATGATAGCCCTATATTCAACCTTTCGCTTTGCAGACCGGCTGATGAGTTTTGTTGCTTTTATTGCTTTAATGGGTGTTGTATTTTTTGCTTCTATTAAACTAAGTGTTTCCGTAAAAACCTTCCTGCCTTTTCTAATCATGGGGGTTGCTGCTTTGGTTTATTTTGCGGTGAAACGACTCAAATCTTTTACAGACAATCACCTTTATGAACAATGCCTCAAAATCGTTTCAATTGCAAGCATGCTGGGATTTTATGCAGGTGGTAATTATTTTATCGTAAGGGAATTTAGCAATGAGCTATTTAATCTACACCTTGCTGCCGGTGACTCCATTCCATTTGGCTGGCTATTTTGGGCGCTTACGCTTATCATTCCGGTGATCTGTCTTTGCAGGGGCATTCAAAAAAGGAACAGCGTTAAGATTCGGATTGGTTTACTGATGATGGTTGCAATTTTTTTTACGGTCCGTTATTATCATACCATCCTCGCTATTGAAGTGTGGATGAGCCTCGGCGGTGTTGTTTTGATATTAAGTGCCTTTGGTTTAACCCACTATTTGAAAAGTCCAAAACATGGCTATACCAATATTGATTCTGGTTCTGCAAATGCACCGGCCAAATCACAGGTAGAATCTTTGATAATTTCATCTACATTCAACAGTCAACCTGCAAACAGTGACGGATCTAAATTTGGTGGCGGAGATTTTGGTGGTGGCGGAAGTAGTGGAGAATTTTAAAACAAGTATCTATTTGGCAGGTTAATAAAACCAATTGCATTTTGGCGATGCCCATAAAAAAAGTCGTTAAAATGGGATCCACTCCACTTTAACGACCATCTTTAATTTACACTGAAACCTATAATGAATTGTATCCGTTGTTTTTTTGACGTAGCCTTTCTTTTAATCGTTCCAATTTTTCACATGCTCATTTATTTATTGTTCCTAAATAATGCCAATTACTTAAGTGATTGATTTGCAATAGATAATTTTTTTTAGAAAGACAGCAATTTCCATATTTGGGAAAAAAATCCCTGATATGGGAATTCCATAATTGCGTTTTGCCATTGAATGGCGTTGGTTCCTTTACCGGGGTGGTATATTGCACCAACATTAACTTTTTTAGTTTTACAGGCGTTTGCAGCAATGCCTAAAGAGCATTTTTATTTTAAAAATTTTATACAGTTTAGTCACATTTTTTTCACAACAAGCATTCTAAACCAAGTGGACTGTTGTTTTTTAGTACTTTTAGACACTAAACTTATTTATCTGATGTTGAGAACCTATACCAGAAGTATTTCACTGTTTGGCTACATTATTTTTATACTCAATTTTTGTCTGTCGGCGCAGGGTAATTTCAATTTAAAGTTTAAAAATTCGGCAATTTATGCCGGTATAGAAGTAGGCTCAAAAGGGGTAAAAATGAGCATTCTTGAAGTGGGGAAAAATGCACAAAAAAGCGGTGCATTCAATGTATTAAAAGATACTTCCGTCAACACAGACTTCATTTCCTTTTCCGAAAAAACATTTGACGCAACATTAAATGGGTTGTACAGTTTATACCAGTCTGCCTTATTAGACTACGATATTCCGGCGGAACGTATTTTTTCTGTGATCAGCAGTGGTGTAAAGATGCAAGCGGAAAAGGACAATAAAAAAAGTTGGATTTCAAGTCTTTCCGATTCATTTTTGTTTAGGATAAAGGAACCGTCGAGAAAGGTAGAAGTAATTGATGCCATGGCGGAAGCAAGATTAAGTCATCTTGGCATCGTGCCGGAATCAAGGCGCTATACTACTTTCTTAATCGACATTGGAAGTGGAAATACAAAGGGTGGCTATTTCCCCAATGGAAACACGGAGGTGTTGAAACTTTTTAACCTCAACTGGGGAACCAAAAGTACTGCCAATGCAACAGAGGTAAGAAGCGGGGATGATAAAACGGTTAAAAATTTTAATAAACATCTGGGCAGGGTGTTAGCAGGTGCGGTTGATTCAGAAGTTATTTATGCAGTTAACGAAAGTGGCGCCTACAATATGAGTGATTACATTGCATTTAGTGGCGGTATTGCCTGGTCGGTTGCCAACCTGCTGTACCCGGAGCTGGTAGAAAATTCAGTGGTGCCCGTGACTTACAGCGAAATGGAAAAATTCAATGATTTATTGTTAAATGATTATGCCAGGTTTTCGGATGTAGCCATTGTAAAAACAATTACAGATAAAAGCCTGGATAAACTTGCCATTGGAGCTGAAATAAAGAGAGTCAACAAAGTATTTGATCAAAAGTCCCTCATGGCAGGCACGGGATTGCTGCTCAAGATCATGCGGCAGTTTGAAGGAGTATACGAGAAGAAACAATTTTATCTGGTAAAAAACGGACAGGTGGGCTGGATCTCCGCTTATGTAAACCAGGAAGTTTCAAAGTAGGGTTAAGGGTGAATTGTTAAGGGTGAATTGTTAACGGTGAATTTTGATCCGATAGCTTTCGGATGGTGACTTGTGAATACTTCATAACTCATTACTCGTCAATCATCACTCATACTTCAGCACTAAGCAGGCATCATTCATCACGCATCATTTTTCGCTCATCATTCATCGCTTATCATTCATCACTCATCAATCATCATTGACCTTTCACACATGAAACCGACCATGAGAGATCTTAAGTCGCCCTTATTAATCTTACTTTCAGTAATGTTATTGATTTCAACAGCGCTGTTGATAACCTCTCTCTATTATTTTAATTACAAACTGCCCGTGCAGGTTACCCTTGCTGGTAAGTCAGGTAAGGATACAACGACAATTGCTAAAAATACTAACGATTCGCTGGTAAAGATGTATGCCTCCACAATATCGGAGTTGGATAAAAATTTTGATGCGGCATGGAATAACACCGATTCATTGAAAACCAATCTTGATATAAAACTTGAAGAGTTTCATAATCTGAAAAATGAAATAATAGCAGTTTTAAAGGAAAGGGGTCCTAATGGAGATTTAGGAAATGAAAGGCAAAAAATAGTGGAATTGCAACAGCGGATAGCAACATTGCATTACACCAATATGGATGTTGAAAAGGAAAATAAGCGATTGACTGCATTGCTAACCCGGTTGACCGACTACGATAAAAAAACCGTGCAACAAAATGCGGTAGTTGGTGATGTCCCAAACCGGACAGCCTATTCAAAAGTAACCGGTAACGGCGATATTTTTTTGTTAAACGATTTGCGCCTTTCCGCCATTCAAATTGAAAATGAACGGGAGCAGGAGACCAGCAAGGCAGACCAAACGGAAAGATTATCCGGTTCCTTTAAGATTAAAAACAGGAACATTCAAACCAGCAATGCAGAAATTATACTTGTAGTGGTGCAACCGGATGGTAAAGTTGCACAAAACTCAACCTGGGATGCAGGAACATTTGAAACAGCCGAAGGTAAAAAAATATACTCGGGTAAATTGAGCGTTGAATATAACAAGGGAGAATTAAAGCATCTGGTGTTTTCCTTAACAGCAGAAAAATACCAGCATGGCGATTATACCCTAAAAGTTTACCACAAAGGCATTTTGATTGGTGAAATTAAAAAGACATTGTCGTAAGAATGAGGAACGAAAAATGAGGAATTAAGAATGAGGAATGAAAAATGAGGAATTAAGAATGAGGAATTAAGAATGAGGAATGAAAAATGAGGAATTAAGAATGAGGAATTAAGAATGAGGAATGAAAAATGAGGAATTAAGAATGAGGAACGAAAAATGAGGAATTAAGAATGAGGAACGAAAAATGAGGAACTAAGAATGAGGAATGAAAAATGAAGAAGTATAAACGAGGAGTCAAGAATGAGAAATTATGAATTAGGAATGAAGAATTAAGAATGAGGAATGAATGGAAAAATCATATAAAATGTATTTGGCCCTTTCTGTAATTAATGTTTTTTTGATATTGATGCATTACTGTTTGAAAACATCCCCAATGGCTAGTGGGGCCGGGGGCAAAATTTGGGGATGAATGCGCAACCAGTATGAATGGCGCCCCGAATCTGCCGAGTGCCAAATGATATATATTAGAATTCAATCATCCCTTTACCACCAGCAAACAATCAACGATCAACCAATAATCACCAACCATCGACCCTTAACAATCTACCCTCAACTACCTGATATACAATTTGTACGATCCGCTAAGCGTAGCACCTCCTTTTTTATCCCATAAATTAAAATTCACGACCACATGGTTTGCTTTGTTTTTCATTTCTGTAATCACCGCATTCAATGTGATGTATCGGGCGTCCTCGGGCGAAACGCCTGTTTCATCAAAAGCTGCAAAAAGATCCTCTGAATTTAATATTTCTACCCCACTGCTCAGTTTTACCACTTGTTTACTGCCGGGGAAAACTCTGCCTGCTGATTCGGTCCAGCCTTTCTCAATGATTAAAACCATGTTTACATTTTGGTTAATATCAACTTTATTATCTGCAGGCACCAGGTTTTCATCATCCAATACAAGGTATGCTTCGCTAACCATAAAGCCTTTACTGGATATTTTAATTCCGTTTTTGATGAGGGTATTTTCTGCAACAACCTTCTTTGCAGGGATTGTTTTTTTTACAACTTTCTTTTTTTGAGCCAATAACGAAAGGCCGGAAAAAGAAAGTAGACACAATAGCAGTAAAAAGCGAACATTGAAATTTTTCATGGATTTGTTTTATTAAGGCTTCAAAATACAACAACTATTTCAATTAACGATGATATCCGGATTTCATTGTGAAGCTTCAGTTTAATCCATTTTTGTTGAAGTAATCAGCTTTTAGAGTGTTCGAAAAATCAATTTGCTGTCGTAACCAAATTAGTAGAAACAAATAGGTGTATAGTTAATCTGTATAATTTAAAAAGAAAAAGTACAATTCGTAAATTTAGTAAAGCCTCTCAGTTTCATGTACCAGGAAAACGGTAAAAATAGTAAAATCCCTTTCCCCTATGTTACCTATGTACCTATGTGGTTCAAAAAAAATCAAATAGTTTTTTAAAATAACGTTCCAGCCCCTTCTAAATTTAGTAAAGACTCAGTTTCATGTACCAGCAAAACGGTAAAAATGGTAAAATCTCTTTCCCCTATGTTACCTATGTACCTATGCGGTTCAAAAAAAATCAAATAGTTTTTTAAAATAACGTTCCAGCCGCACCCAACTTAAAAGATCTAATTCCCATAGTATCTGTGAAGTTGGTATAAAATAAATATGTTTGCAAGAGCTGGAGATTTTAAAAAGTACTTAAAGGGAAAGCCAACAATAAATGAAAGAAATTTTTTCCAAGTCTGAAAAAACAGCAAAGAAAAAGAGGCTGCTGCACCAATGCATTGAGTTAATTGAAATGCGTATCGCAGCAAATACACAGGCAATTGCCAGTGCGCAGGAAGCAGCCAATGCTGAAGAAAAAAGTAGTGCCGGTGATAAATACGAAACCTCAGGGGCTATGAGTCACCTGGAAAAAGATATGCACGCCCGCCAATCAGCGGCTAACCGAGTTGAGCTTGCGGCATTATTAGCATTGGATTGTGTAAGCCTTTACAACGAAGGCGCCAAAGGATGTGTAATAGAATGTGAGGACTGTTGCTTCTTTATAGCCGCTGGTTTGGGTAAAATAAAATTTGGCGGGCAGGATATTTATTTGCTTTCACCCGATGCCCCTTTGGCAGCATTGTTGTTTAAAAAGAAGGTTGGCGATAGTATCTTATTTAATAAAAAACTGAGCGTTATTACCGCCATTTTTTGAGTAAAAGATTGCTCATTGTGGTTAATGGTAGTTTTGGCGGTACCATAAAAACATTTAGATAATAGCGCAAAAGAAAAAATGACCTTTAAGCAGTAAAATATTATTATGAAAAGTGGATACGACCAGCAGGCGTTTACCGAATTGGCAGTCTGGCAAAAACAAATGATAAAGCGACCCTCGCTGCTCAACGGACTTTCAAAAAAGATTCAAACAAAAATAAATAGTTGGATTCCCGAAAAGGTACACAATGCCATTACGGTAACCATCAAGCAAATGATTCGGGGGGTTTTGTTTGGAGCAAAATATGCCACATCAGATACCTTATTGAATGCAAGTCTTCAGGAAAGAGAACTGGCGGTTCAGAAAAAAATAGATTGGTATAAAAATACCGCGGCAGTAGAAGGAGGATTAACCGGGGCAGGCGGCATTCTGCTTGGTCTGGCAGACTTTCCTATTTTACTTGGCATGAAACTTAAACTATTGTTTGAAATAGCTGCCCTGTATGGTTTTGATGTAGATGATTATAAGGAAAGGGTGTACCTGTTGCATATTTTTGAACTCGCTTTTTCCAGCCACCAGCATCGGAAGCAGGTGTATTTAAAAATGACGGATTGGGAAGAAAAAAAGCATCATTTGCCGGAAGATATCAACCAGTTTGACTGGCGAAATTTTCAGCAGGAATACCGGGATTATATTGATCTGGCAAAAATGGCTCAACTGGTACCGGTAATTGGAGCTCCCGTTGGATTGATTGTAAATTATCGCCTCATTAAGAAGCTGGGTTCTACCGCAATGAATGCCTACCGGATGCGAATGTTAACAGTATCAACTTCATGAAACCTGCTTTCGATCCGGCTGAAGTAATCGTCTATACAGATGGAAGTTGCCATACCCAAAAAAAATTTGGAGCATGGGTAGCCATCGTTTTATCCGAAGCAGGAAAAATCATATTGCAGGGTAGCGAAACCAACACTACGCATCAGCGGATGGAATTGCTTGCGGTGATCAATGCAATCAACTATGTCTGCAATAATACCAGCGGTAAAATCGTTCTACACATATTTACCGATAGTCAGTATGTGGTACGATTACCGGCCCGGGAACATAAATTATCATCCACTGATTTTATAACAAAAAGTGGAAGGACGTTACAACATGCAGACCTGATAAAATCATTTTATCAGTTATTGAAAATGCAATTAGTTGTGTTGCACAAAGTAAAAGCACATCAACTCACAGGAGAGGTGAATAATTACAACGAAATGGTAGACCAATTGGCAAGGGGTATCGTAAGGAAAGGGTTGATTTAAACGGTGGTATTGAGGTGTATCTGTCTATTTAAGAGAAATTACGTAAGTAAATCAAACGATTGTGTAACAGGCAATTGTTTTTATTAATTCAACTTTGAATATTTTTATTAACAACCCGGCATTTAACGTGCCCTTGATAGCAAATGATTTACATTTGCAACATAAAATTCAATTATACTACTTTATGAAAAAGCAAGCCGCTGCGTTCCTTATTTTAGTTCCCGGGATCTTGATTGCAACTTTTGCTGTTGGGTGCAATGAAGCCGCCACAACGGCTGCTTTAAACGCAAAAGCTGATACAACTGAAGCTGTTAGTGCTAAAGAGGCTACAACCTTACAGCCCATTGATACAGCCGATTTCGATCAAAGAATGCTGGTGTTGAGTAACAACGATACAACTGGTAAATGGCCGGCTAAGGCACCATACCCATTAGCAGGTGCTATCTTTCCCTACAACCGGGTAATTGCATTTTATGGAAATCTTTTTTCAAAGCGGATGGGCATTTTAGGTGAAATACCCAAAGATAGTATGCTAAAAAAACTGATGGGAGAAGTTGCCAACTGGCAAGCTGCAGATAGTGCCGTTAAAACAATTCCAGCCTTGCATTATGTAGCTACTACAGCACAAGGAGCACCCGGTAAAGATGGTAAGCACCGCTTGAGAATGCCATTTCATCAAATTGATACCATCGTAAGCTGGGCAAAAGAAATCAATGCGTTAGTATTTGTAGATATCCAGGTAGGGCATAGTACCGTAAAAGCTGAAGTGCCCACCTTTGAACCTTATCTCAAAATGGCCAATGTTCACTTGGGAATTGACCCTGAGTTTTCGATGAAAAATGGCGAGCGGCCCGGTTCAAAAATAGGAACGTTTACCGCAGAAGATATCAATGATGCCATCGACTTTTTAGCAGACGTAGTTCGTAAAAATAATCTTCCCCCTAAGATATTGGTTGTACATCGTTTTACCCAAGGCATGGTAACAGGGTATGATAGAATTAAAAAAGTACCCGAAGTGCAAATCGTTATGGACATGGATGGCTTTGGCGATAAAATTCTAAAAAGATCAACTTATCTGCGGTATATCTATAAAGAACCCGTTCAGTTTACCGGTTTTAAATTGTTTTATAAGAATGACAATAAGCCCAATACAAGTGGCATTTACCAACCCGAAGAGTTGATGAAATTTACTCCTAAGCCTATTTACATACAATATCAATAACACCATACAATCCGTTTACGTTGAATTATGAAAATTTATCTTTTTGCCTGCCTGTTGCCAATGGTGATTTTTGCAGCCTGCTCATCTGAACCTGAAAAAGTTAAAAAAGAAGCACCGGCCACCACCGACACTGTTGCAGTAATTGAAGCACCAAAAAAAGCTGCAGATCTTGCTACCATACTTTCAAAAAGAGAAGTGCCGGTTTTGTGCTATCACCACATTCGCAATGTACGTGCAGGAGAAAGTGAAAACATGAAAAGTTATTCCGTTTCACCAGCATCTTTTGCGGAACAAATGAAAGCGTTACACGACAGCGGTTATCAATCAATTTTGCCCAGTCAGTTATTCGAATATCTGGTTTACGAAGGAGCATTACCTGCCAAACCAGTGATGATTACTTTTGATGATACGGATGAAGAGCAGTACAGTATTGGTAAAGTAGAGATGGATAAGTATGGCTTTAAAGGCGTGTATTTTCTGATGACGATTTCCATTAACCGTCCCCGCTATATGAGTAAAGAGCAAATCAAAAATCTTGCAGATAGTGGCCATGCGGTAGAAGCGCATACATGGGATCATCATATGGTTACCAAATATGTTGGCGCAGACTGGGATACGCAATTGGTAAAGCCAAAGCGCCAGATTCAGGATATTACCGGCAAACCGGTTAAATATTTTGCCTATCCATTTGGAATATGGAACCCTGCCGCCATTCCTGAAATCAAAAGCAGGGGATACGATCTCGCATTTATTTTGTCTTCCAGAAGAGATTCAACACAACCACTCTACACCATCCGCCGCATGATTGTACCAGGCACCTGGTCTACTCCCGGAATGATGAAAGCAATGCGAACAACTTTTAATAAACCGACTGCAAAAATTTGATGATTTTTTAATTGCTACAACCTAATGCTTTCATTTTGGTTAAAGGTTTGAAGTCTGTTGCCGTTTAGTAAATCTTATTTGTATAAAAAGATTCACAAAGGTCATTTTTTAGGCATTGTTTTTTGGTTGCAATTTTATAATCAATTTAGGGTGCTATTAGTTACGCAATATGCCTAAGCTTATTTCGTGAAAGCTTTAATTTAGCCTATGGAAGATACCGGAATGCTTAAAAATAATATAGCTGTCAGCGGTTTCGCAATCATTCCTCCTATTTACACCGCCACTGAAATTGAGTCCTTAAATTCGCTCATTGAGAAAGCCAGTCATTTAAATCCGGGTTTTCAAAAGCCGAATGATCTTTTTGCAATCCGCCGGTTTTTAAAACAAGTTCCCGAAGCCGTTGCGCTGATTTTTACTAATAGATTGCTCGATCTGATCAGTGAGGTTTTTAGTGATGATTATATGGTAGTAAAGTCAATTTATTTTGATAAGCCGGAGCAGTCTAACTGGTTTGTTGCTTACCACCAGGATCTCACCATTGCAGTCAATCAAAAGGCCGAACATAAAGGGTATGTCAACTGGACCGTTAAGCAGTATCAATTTGCGGTTCAGCCTCCATTGGAAATTTTGCAGCATAATTTTACTCTACGAATTCATCTGGACGATACAGATGAGAACAACGGCGCTTTAAAAGTAATTCCCGGATCGCACCTCAAAGGCATCTATCGTCCGGAAACAATCGACAGGTCAGCGGAAACCGAGGTATTTTGCAAACTCAAAAAGGGTGGGGTGATGATTATGCGGCCCTTATTAATGCATGCTTCCAACAAATCAGGCAACGATACTCAACGCCGGGTAATCCACATAGAATTTAGCAACGCCATTTTACCCAAAGGAATGGATTGGGCAGAAAGGTTACCCCTGCAATTTCCCGAGAGTCGGGTTTACCCTCCTGTAATTGACACCGATTGTCAGTAGTAAATGGTATCCATTACCCATCGCTGTTTTTACCGCATAATGGTCGATTATCTATTACTAATTAGTGAAATAAGTTCCCAAAATTCGTGTCATTACTGCCTAAAAATTCATGTCTAAAAAACAGAATAACCCACCCGTTTCTTTTTTACTTACTTTAGCCCATAACCAAAAAAAATATGAGAAACAAACTAACGGTCATTCTTCTAACGCTATTACCTGCCTGCGTTTTTGCGCAATCAAATATTGATACCAATACCATTACCGCAGCCACCCAATTATTCGATCTGAATTTTACCAACGCAGAAAAAGATTCGATGGTGGATGGGTTGAAAGACAATGTAGCGTTATATCAGAAGATGCACAGTCTATCCATTCCCAATAGTTTAAACTTTCCTTTTGCATTCAATCCAACACCGGTTGGTTTTGTAATACCTACCCGGCAGCAAAAGATGAACTGGACAATTCCTGTAAATGTAAACCTGCCGAAAAATAAAAGTGATCTGGCATTTTATTCAGTCATGCAACTGGCTTCACTGATAAAAAACAAAAAAATCAGCTCTGTTGAGTTAACCACATTTTTCATTAATCGCCTGAAGAAATGGGGCGATACATTGGAGTGCGTGATTAGCCTCACCGGGCAATTGGCTATGCAGCAAGCCCGACAGGCAGACGAGGAAATACAGAAAGGCAACTACCGTGGACCGCTACACGGAATACCTTACGGATTGAAAGATCTGTTTGCAGTAAAGGGATATAAAACCACCTGGGGATCGGTTCCATATAAAGACCAGGTGATTGATGAAGATGCTTTTGTTTACACACAATTAAAAAATGCCGGTGCAGTTTTATGTGCCAAATTAACACTAGGCGAGTTGGCCTACAATGATCTTTGGTTTGGCGGAAAAACCCGCAATCCATGGGATATTACCCGTGGCTCCAGCGGTTCCTCTGCCGGGTCTGCTTCCGCAACCGTTGCCGGGTTATTACCTTTTACAATCGGTACCGAAACCCAGGGTTCCATTGTATCCCCTTCGCACACCTGCGGTGCAACCGGTCTTCGTCCCACCTTTGGTTCCGTAAGCAGGAGTGGAGCGATGGTATTGTGTTGGAGTCTTGATAAGGCCGGCCCTATCTGCAGAAGTGCAGAAGATGCCGCCATAGTATTTTATTATTTGAAAGGAACAGATGGAAAAGATGCGAGTGCGGTAAAACGTGCTTTTAATTATACCGGTAAAACTGATTTTAAAAAATTGCGCATTGCTTATGCAGCCAACTATTTTAAAACGATCCCAAAAACCGGAATGCAGTGGCAGGTGATAGAGGCTTATAAAAAATTAGGTGCAAATGTTAAGGCAGTTGATTTTCCAGATTCATTGATGTATCCGGCAAATTTAATTGATCCCATTCTTAGCGCAGAATCGGCAGCCGCCTTTGATGAATTAACACGCAGCAGTCAGGACGATCTGATTCGTCGACAGGATAAAAACTTTTGGCCAAATGGTTTCCGGGTGTCCAGATTAATTCCTGCTGTAGAATATATCAATGCCAACCGATATCGCTCTAGCCTAATAGAAGCAATGAATGAATTTATTAAAAATTATGATGTACTGATCGTTCCAAGTTTTGCTGGCAGCCAGTTGAGCATTACCAATCTTACCGGGCATCCGGTAGTTGTTTTTCCAATTGGTTTTTCCGAAAGGGGCTTACCCAATAGCATTACCCTTCTTGGTAATTTATATGATGAAGCCACGATATTAGCTGCGGCAAAAGCTTACCAGGATGCAACGGATTTCAATAAAAAACATCCGGAGAAGTTCAGGCAGTGAGATGATGAATCATGAGTAATGAATAATGAGCAGGCGTTTGCGGTCGGT
>JBGSMI010000364.1:0-24173 GCA_041740215.1 Ferruginibacter sp. | reverse complement strand
CGAGGGTGCATTTAAAAATGTAGAAAGGGTTGCCAAACTTGTGCAGGTTCTTTTCTGCTAAAAACACTTTAAAAAAGGTTGGCAACCCACTTTTGAGCTGCGACAATTTTAAATACGCCCAGTTACGATGAATTTACAATGCTTTAAAAAGAGAGCTGTATATTTATAAAAACGAAGGACTATAAAATGAAAAGAATAAAAAAATTCAGCCTGGTACTAATGATGGCATTATACATAAGTGCTGGCACCAATCATTTTATACACCCCGAATCTTATTATCCGATCATTCCCCCCTATTTTCCTTTTCCGGCTTTGATAAATATTGCCAGCGGATTACTTGAAATAATATTGGGTATCGGACTAATGTTTTCCAATACCAAAAAGATTGCTGCATACGGTATAATTATTTTATTAATCTTGTTTATACCAGCACATATCTATATGATTCAAAAAGGAGGATGCATGAGTGAAAAAATGTGCCTGCCAACCTGGGCTGCATGGGTGAGATTGTTTCCCCTTCAATTTATGTTGATGTGGTGGGCATGGTGGCACAGAAAATAAAAACAGTTGCATAAAAAAAAGGCAGCCAACTTATTTTAGTATGGATGCCCTTTTTACTATTTTAAAAATCTTTTTTTAGAAGTCTAAGTTTATTCCGCTTCCGCCACCACTTCCTTCACCTCGGGGATCATTCTTTTCATCATTCCTTCAATACCAGCTTTAAGTGTTATCATCGAAGAAGGGCATCCACTGCAACTTCCCTGTAGCATCAGGTTTACCCTGCCATCTTCATAGCTCTTAAACTGGATAGCACCGCCATCCATTTCTACCGCTGGTTTTACATAATTTTCCAGCAATTCTTTAATGCGTTTTACCACATCATCGTCGTCTGCACTTACTTCGTTACTGCTTTCCTGCTTCATGGAAGCAATGGCCTCTTCATTAACAATTGCTTTTCCATCTTCCAAATATTCTTTTAAAAACAATTTAATAGTTGGTATTACATCTTGCCAATCATCCGCTTCATTCGTTTTTGTAAGCGTAATAAAATTACTCGCTATAAACACGGATCTAATAAAAGGAAAAGTAAACAATTCCTGCGCCAGCGGAGATGGAGCAGCACTTGTTTCATCCTGAAAATCAACACTTTTGCCTGGGTACAATAATTTATTGGCTACAAACTTCATTGTTTCCGGGTTAGGTGTCATCTCTGTATAAATACTAATCACCGGATTGCCTGTTTTAATCATAAAATTATATTTAAAAATTTCGATACAAAGGTAACAAGTATGTTACAAAAATAGAAAGGCCCGGCTTTTTCAAAAGACATTAGCCTGGATTAATTTCCTATTTCGAAAATTGAGTAAGAGGTCGAAATTTTCAAAACAATCAGACAACCTTATGGTTGCATGCTTTGATATTAGTTTTTTAATTACTTGAATATTTCAGTTAACCAGCATATATTGTAAGATTAAATGATGTATCAATTTGATATTTGAAAAAGAAAGTGAATCTGTTTCGCCAGCCTTTTACTATTTTAAATGTATTCGTTATTCCAGAATTCTCAATTTGGCATAATTTAGCATGATCTTTTTTTCTCCGTTCAATTCAAACTGTACCGTTGCAATCGGATTATGTGCCGCACCTTCCATTTTCATTACTTCACCAAAACCAAATTTTTGATGCTCTACTTTTTGGCCTGGTTGCAGATTACTGGTGTCACTTGGCGCAAAATCTTCAGTTGGTGTATGCTCCTTGGTTTGCGGTCTGGTTGGTACCAGGTATGCTGGACGGCTGCTCTTTTCTTCTTTCTTAGCAGGTGGTGGCGAAGATGATTTGTAGCTGTTTCCTCCAGCACCATTTTTGTCAAATGAGCTACTGCCCCAATTGTTGCTATGCCCGCCCTGGTTGCGAATACCGCCACCCGCAAAGCTTTTATCAACTTGTTCAGAAGGCATTTCTTCAATAAAACGGCTGGGTTCATTTTGTTGTAACTGACCAAAGCGGTAGCGTGCATTGGCATAGGTAAGCCATAGTTTTTTCTTGGCCCTGGTAATGGCAACATAGAATAACCTTCGCTCTTCTTCAAGTTCTTCCCTGGTATTGATACTCATTCCACTGGGGAAAAGGGTCTCTTCAAGGCCACCCACAAAAACACAACTAAACTCTAGTCCTTTGGCCGCATGTATAGTCATTAGTTTTACACTGTCTGCATCTTCTTTATCGTTGTCCGTATCCGTTAATAAGGTGATTTGTTGTAGGTAACTACCTAAACTTTTGTCCCCTACTTCGCCGTCTTCTTCGTTCATGGGCGTTTCAATAAACTCTTTTATTGAGTTCAATAACTCCTGAACGTTCTCATACCTGGCAAGCCCTTCGGTTGTTTTATCATTAAAAAGCTCTTTTACAATTAAGGTACTTTTACCAACAATGATGGCCAGCTCATAAGCATTCTTTTTTGTAAGCTCACTTTGAAACATCCGGATCATCATTACAAAATCGTTGATGGCATCCAGCGTTCCTGCTTTGTACCCATATTCCCTGGCATTCTCCAACACCTGCCATAAGGTGATATTGTTCTCGTTGGCAGCAAGTACCGCCCTGTCCATACTCGTTTTACCAATTCCACGTGTGGGATAATTGATGATACGTTTCAACGCTTCTTCATCATTGGGGTTTACCACAATTCTTAAATATGCAACATAATCTTTTATCTCTTTACGTTGGTAAAAAGAAAGACCACCATAAATCCGGTAAGCTATGTTCATCCGGCGAAGGCTTTCTTCGTAACTCCGGCTTTGCGCATTGGTGCGATATAAAATGGCAAACTCGTGGTTGAAAAAATGATTGCGCAATTTTTCTTCCTGTATGGTATCAGCCACAAACTTTCCTTCCTCATTATCGGTAGCCGTGCGAACAAGCTTTATTTTGTCGCCTTCGCTTTTATCGGTCCAAAGTTTTTTTGGCAGTTGATTTTTATTATTGCCAATAATCACATTGGCTACATTCAGTATACTTTTTGTGCTTCGGTAGTTTTGTTCCAGCTTTACCACTTTCACATCATCGTAGTCTTTTTCAAACTGGAGGATGTTTTCAATGGTAGCACCGCGGAAACTATAAATGCTTTGTGCATCATCGCCTACCACGCAAATGTTTTCATGCATGGCACCCAGCAATTTAATGATTTCGTACTGGGAGGTATTGGTATCCTGGTACTCATCAATCATGATGTATTTAAACTTACGCTGGTATTTACTTAAAGCATCCGGATGATTTTTAAGCAGTAAATACATTTTAAATAAAAGGTCGTCAAAATCCATAGCCCCGTTTTTAAAACATCGTTTGTCGTAGGCATCATATATTTTGCCAATCATTGGCCGGTTGGCCCGGGCATCTTCCTGTTGAAGGGCCCAGTCGTTTATGTAGGCTGCTGG
Source organism: Ferruginibacter sp. (assembly GCA_041740215.1). Taxonomy (GTDB): domain Bacteria; phylum Bacteroidota; class Bacteroidia; order Chitinophagales; family Chitinophagaceae; genus Ferruginibacter. Next base: position 20,739 of record JBGSMI010000364.1, on the reverse strand, counting down.
TCCAATTAAACTATTCTTGGCAGATGAAATTCTATTTAAAACGGCATTGGGTTTATAATGCTTATCATCCAGTTCCATTTCTTTAATTACCGTTTTAATAACACTTTTAGCATCATCGGTATCATAAATGGTAAAGTTGTTGGGGTACCCAATTTTATTAGCTTCCCCCCTTAAAATTCTAGCAAAAACGCTGTGGAAAGTACCAATATATAAATTGCGGGCCTCTGAGTTTCCCAGTGTGCGTTCAATCCTTTCCTTCATTTCTTTAGCGGCCTTGTTGGTAAAAGTAAGCGCCAGAATGTTGAATGCATCTACATGATGATGCCCCATAAGGTGGGCAATGCGTGTAGTTAATACCTTCGTTTTGCCACTGCCCGCACCCGCAATAATCATAATCGGTCCATCTTTATGCATTACAGCTTCCCGCTGTGGTTCGTTCAATTCATCTAAATATTTTGCCATGTGGCGAAGGTACGAATAGAGTCATTCAGGTTTGGCTGCTGTGGGGAAATAATTCAACTAGAAAATTACTGAAATAACGTGTCGAACAATGCTAACAACATTTGTAGATGAATAATCTAGCCACAAGTAACATATACAAGTTAAATATTTGGTCCTGGGATTATCAGAATGATTTTTTTTAAGCTATTAATAAAAATGACGAGCGATCTTCACGAAAATATGGTTTAAAAATCTTGGAAAACAAAAGCATTTTAGGTTAAAAAATATTTTATCGTTTGGTGTAAAATATTCTATTGCTACATTAAGAAAAAAAACACATTGTATACCCTGTGAATTAAGTATAAAGCAATCTAAACCAGCCTCTTCCGCCAGACCTTGTTGTATTTAACTAATTAATAATTTTCCTTTTCTTTCAATCAGCGTCACTCAAAATTACATTGTGAGGGAAATTTGATTATCAACCGGATTAAGTATTAAGATGAAGCAGGAAAAAATCATCAAGGTGATTGTTTGATTTCATGGGATGAATTCGGCGTTAAACTGAAGGAGAGTGATTGAATAGTAAAAAACGAGAGCAGTAATACAATTGCTGACAAAAACAAAGCCGGTTTTTTCGACTTGCCGTTTGCAAAAAATAAATTAAAAGTAAATAGTAAAATTATATTGAAGCAAATTTTAATACATTTTCTATACTGTGCGGTAAGAATAAATACCAGCAAAGTCCCAACAAATAGCAGTTGTTATTTACTGCTTGTGCATGAGTGGAAATGCTACGTTGAGAAGAGTTTTGTTCTGTAGGAATACTGCACTTTGCCACCTTATTATTCATATTACCTTTAAAAATAACCAGCTCAGTAGCTTGATCATTTTGTAAATGATAAAGATATTTTTGCGTATCTATTACCAACGATCCTTCTTTTGGATGAAATTTATCGTGGATCAAATTGCCAATTTCCATACCATATTCATTTTTAAAAACGGTTTTCCCGCTTAACGAACCGGTGCTTTCCAGAAAAAATAAACGGTGATGGCCACCGCAGCTAATCCTTGCCGATTGGTGTTTTGGATTGTACTTAATAATGACCTTGCAATCATTGTGATCGATTAACCGGTATTCGAGCAAAGAAGATCGTTCGTTGCTAATTATTTCCCAATTCATAAGTTAATCTTTTAGTCTGCAAAGGTTAGGTTTTTTACAAATGAAAAGCATCGTTTTTATTGTCGGGTAACAATTATTTAACATTGGAAATTTGCAGAATTTATAGAAGAAGGAATTCAAATCTTTATAACAGAATACATCAGAAATTTTATTATTGCATGCTCTGTCATTTGCTTTAAAACTTTATAGGCTTTTTATTCAAACGTTTTACATAAAACACCGCATTACTGCATCTGATTTAGATAAAATAGCAAAGTTTTCAATATCGTAATATATGACCATGTGATTTTTATAAAACGGCGATTCCTAAGAAATGCGGTTTGCCTGCTGCACTGCCTGCTGTTACAGACAAAGAAACTCATAATGATTAACTAAAAATGTAAGTGACAGCAACAGATAGCGTTTTTATAGGTTGTCGGTGGGTGACCCGGCGCAGCGAACTGCATCCAGTGAAAAGCAACCTTGCAACGCTCCAAAACTAAAATTAAGCCGTAACACTTTAAAAGAAATTGTTTGCTTTATCAAGTATTTATACTTGCGCTGTATCATGTTCACTTCAATTTTACTTCGGTTTATCTGTGTTGCGCCCGCTTAAATACCATGCGTTATTTTGATATTTTCACCTCATTTATGATTTGGCAAAAAAGTACGAATCTATTCAAACCGTAAGGTATGTTTCCATTAACGGATACTGAAAATTTGCCCAAAAAGTGATCGTACCAAGGAATGAGAGGAAATCAAGAAAACAATGAAAGGGAGTTTTGTTTAATAAAATTGATTAAAATAGACGATAATACTTAACGGGATGTGTCAAAAGTTACCACTTTGTGGTATTGTTCGATTGATTAAGAAGTTGTCTATTTGCATTATACAAATGTTGCAACAAAATCGCTAAAAACTCAAGAATAAAAAACTTTACGCCCGTTTTCATCCGTTCAACATGTGGGGATATAAAAACATGTAGATTCTATTTCATCATTTGCGCTCGAATTTGCCCTGTTCCTAATTGTTGGAATGGGGTTTTTCGACTAAAATAATTTCGGCTAAATATTTTACTAAAAATACTAAATTAATTAGTGTTAATCAAAGAAACCTATTATCTTTGATCCTCAATTTACATTTACAACGCAAAACCAGATACATCACATAAAAAACTACGACAATGAGTAACGCAGAAAAATTGAAAGCGCTGAAATTAACAATGGACAAAATCGATAAAGATTTTGGCAAAGGATCCGTAATGATAATGGGTGATAAGCCCCATGTGGAACAGGAAGTTATATCAACAGGATCACTTGGATTGGATGTGGCACTTGGCATTGGCGGTTTACCAAAGGGTAGAGTAATTGAAATTTATGGTCCGGAAAGTAGTGGTAAAACGACAGTAGCCACACATGTAATTGCCGAATCGCAAAAGAAAGGCGGCATGTGTGCATTTATAGATGCAGAACATGCTTTTGATAGTGCATATGCACAAAAACTGGGAGTAGATATTGACAACCTGCTTATTTCGCAGCCCGATTATGGCGAACAAGCGCTGGAGATAGCAGATCGTTTAATTTTATCCGGGGCTGTTGATGTGGTTGTGATAGATTCAGTTGCGGCACTGGTGCCTAAAAGTGAATTGGAGGGTGAAATGGGAGATAGCAAAATGGGTTTACACGCAAGGTTAATGAGCCAGGCTCTTCGTAAACTAACTGCTACTATTTCTAAAACCAATTGCTGTTGTATATTTATTAACCAGTTAAGAGAAAAAATCGGAGTAATGTTTGGTAACCCCGAGACTACTACTGGCGGTAATGCACTCAAATTTTATGCCTCTGTAAGACTGGATATTCGCCGCATGGCTCAAATTAAAGATGGAGATGAAGTGGTTGGTAACCGCATTAAAGTAAAAGTGGTTAAAAATAAAGTAGCTCCGCCTTTTCGCCACGCAGAGTTTGACATTGTTTTTGGAGAGGGTATATCCAAAACTGGAGAAATTATTGATATGGGTGTTGAATTGGGTATCGTTCAAAAAAGTGGCAGTTGGTTTAGTTATGATACCAATAAGCTGGGCCAGGGAAGAGATTCAGTAAAACAATTATTGAATGATAACCCGGAAATGGCAAAAGAAATTGAAGCAAAAATCAGGGCTAAGATAGCTGAGAATATGGCTTCTTAGAATAAAGGTTTTGTTGGGTTAGTAAATAATAGCCATCCTGAAAGGGATGGCATTTTCATTACTAACAGACAATAATGTCGCCGGAAGAATCCTTTCGGTTACTTCCAATGATACAGTTTGTATCTACAAAATGAAACCTAAAACTTATGCCCTTGGGTAAAAGTTCCATCAATTCAATGGTTTCTTTAGCAGAGAATTCATTGATGCAAAAAACGATTTGTTTAATATGTTGTTGTTGAACAAATAAGGATAAATTATTTAGATTTATAGCTCTTTTCTCTACCGTTATACCATTTGGATCACTTTCCCCGTATAGTAAACTTTCAATATTGTTTTTTTGTAAAATGGACTGAACAAATTCAAACGCCTTTTTGTCGCCTATAATTAAACATTTTTCATTTTTGAACAATGCTCGTGTGTGCCGTGGCGAGGATTGTAACAAGTCGAGTATGCCAGTATTGAAAATCTTTATATTAATGGCAATCTGGATTAAAACATGATACATCTCTGCGAAAATGCTTCCGTGATGCTTTTTTACAAAAACGCTCATGGCTCCAAAAAATGATTTTATATATGCCGGGCTATTCTTTTTAGTGCTTTCGCCCTTAAAATGTAAGATAGTGGTATCGGCGAAGTAACGATTTTTGTACCCTGCTTTTTGAATACGGAAGCTCAAATCTATGTCTTCACCGTACATAAAAAATCGCTCATCAAATCCACCGGTTTTATTAAGCACTGATTTACGGATCATCATAAATGCACCAGACAACACATCTGCTTCGTGATTCAAATGTTGTTCAAGATGCCCAAGATAATAACGTGCAAAAATCTTTGAGGATGGAAACAGTGCAGTTAATCCAGAAAGTTTGCACAAGGAAGTAAACACTGATGGAAAGCCTCTTTTGCTTTCTTTCAAAAAAATTCCTGAGCCATCAATCATCCTGATGCCCAGTGCGCCGGTATCATCTTCACTTTTAAAGCAGTCAAGACATTTTTCCAGGCAATCTTCAGCTAAAATGGTGTCCGGGTTTAAAAAGAGGATAACATCTCCGGTAACAAGTTTAAATACCTGATTATTTGCTTTGCTAAATCCAACATTTTCTGTATTCCAAATAAAGTTTACGGCTTTAAAATTTCCTTTAAAATATTTCTGACTTCCGTCCGTCGAAAGATTGTCAACCACGAAAATTTCAGCGTCAATATTTTTACACGCTCTGGTAACGGAGCAAAGACATTGCTCCAGAAAATATTTTACATTAAAATTAATTATGATAATAGAAAGCTTCAACACAACAGGTTTGGTGAACGAAATAAGATTTTTTATATCATTATTCAAAATAGTTTTCTAACAGCTATACCCAACGAAGCAAATTGAAAATGCGATTAATCATTGCGCTACGAAGTTAATTGTCGGGAAATAACATAAATGCAGCGTAAAAAAGAAAGGGTTAGTAAGAGCTTTGTGATAAAATGAATAGTTTTTGCAAATCAACGTTGGCGGAATTGGCACAATTTTTTTTAAACTGCTTCCCCTTTTGAAGGCTTTTCCTAAATGATGCATCTTTGTCACAAGAATGGTAATAATTAAATAATGAATAAATCTACTGAATGCTAAGCTTTCATATAAGGAGCGAAAGATACCTTCTTATCTTTGTGAAATGATAAAAAATACTTTGTTAAAAGCGACAGAGGCAGGTGCTACAGAAATGTTGCGGTTTTTTAACGGCGAATTTAAGATTACAAATAAAAAAGGAAGCAATAACCCGGTCACTGAAGCCGACCATGCATCAGAAAAGGCAATTTTTGAAATCATTCAAGAGGATTTTCCAGACCATTTTATACTGAGCGAAGAGACTGGTGAAATAATAATGGACAGCGAATTTAAGTGGATCATCGACCCGATTGATGGCACTGTAAATTTTGCCAATGGGATACCGATATGTTGCGTAAGTATTGGTTTGGAACAGAATGGAGAGATCATTATGGGAGCAGTGTATAATCCAATGATGAACGAATTTTTCTTTGCAGAAAAAGGGGAGGGTGCCACTTTAAATAACAATAAAATTGAGGTCAGTCATCAGAATGAAGTGATAAAAAGTTGCCTCGCAACCGGTTTTCCCTACACTTACCCGGATAAAGCCAACGGACCCTTAGAAGTATTTGATTGGTTGATCAGGAATGGTGTAGCAGTCAGACGACTCGGAAGTGCAGCACTCGATCTTTGTTGGGTGGCAGCCGGAAGGTTTGATGGATTTTATGAACATGCATTAAATGCGTGGGATAGTGCAGCGGGCTTTTTAATGGTAGAAGAAGCCGGAGGTAAAGTGACGAATTTTTCCGGGAATCATTATTCCGTATATCACCCACAATTGCTGGCTACCAACGGAAAAATTCACGACGAAATGCTGGCAATAATTGCCACTAAAAAACAATAATGAGATGTTAGTATTAAATTAAGTTTATCTGCCTGGTAGAAATGAGTGCAGAAGATTGCACAATTGTAAAAAATAAAAGTAAAACCATAAATCAAATGAGTGAAGAGCGTACAGAAATATCATCCCTTGGGGAATTTGGTCTAATTGATCATTTAACACAAAACAATGATATCAAATTGGCATCAACCATTTTAAGCGTAGGCGATGATGCAGCGGTTATTGATCATTTTGGCAAACAAACGGTTATTACTACCGATATGCTGGTAGAAGGTATTCATTTCGATTTGATGTATACACCGCTCAAACATCTTGGCTATAAAAGTGTGATTGTAAACCTGAGTGATATTTATGCGATGAACGCCATCCCTACTCACATCACTTTAAGTATTGCTTTTAGCAACCGGTTTAGTTTGGAGGCAATGGATGAGTTTTACGAAGGAGTGTATGCCGCATGTGAAAAATATGACGTAGATCTGGTGGGTGGTGATACTACTTCTTCTCAGAAAGGATTTGTAATTTCAATAACAGCCATTGGAGAAGTTGCACCTGATAAATATGTAAAAAGAAGTACTGCTCAAAAAGGCGATTTGCTGTGTGTAAGCGGATTTGTTGGAGCTGCATTTTTAGGGTTGACTATTTTAGAAAGAGAAAAGAGAATTTTTGCAGAAACCGGCTCCCAGCCCGATCTGGAAGACCAGGCTTATATTGTTGGTAAATTATTAAAACCCGAAGCAAGAAAGGATATCATTGAATTTTTTGCAGCGAGTGAAATTATGCCTACTTCTATGATAGATGTGAGTGACGGTTTGAGCAGCGAAAGTCTTCACATATGCAAACAGAGCAACCTTGGTTGTATCATTTACGAAGAGAAAATACCCATTCATGAAGAGGCCCGCCAGTTTGCTTATAAGCTGGAGTTAGATCCCACGGCTTGCGCTTTGAGTGGTGGTGAAGATTATGAACTGTTGTTTACGCTGGCACAAACTGACTATGATAAAATTGTATTGAATGAACAAATTAGTGTGATCGGTTATATGACGGAGGCAGAAGAAGGAACGCATATTTTAACGAGGGGAGGAAACAAACATAAGCTGGTGGCACAGGGCTGGAATCATATGCAAGGCTAATGACAGCCGGATACTATTGAACGGCCGGGATGCTTTTGCATTAAGTCTTTAGATATTAACAACCTGCAACATTTGGAGGTCATCCACATTTTGCAGATTTTTTATTTACTTAATTAGCAGCCCGGCCTTTAAGCCAAAGGTAGTAGAAAAGCCCGGACTTTTTCCAAGTCTGGCATTTGCATAGTTGAAGGCTGAGATGTCACCTCCAAAAGTGTTTTCGTTGTTTTTATTCTTGTTGTCTGCTCCATAGCCCAATCCCCAATAAAGATCCATGAGGAACTTTTCCCCGAAAACAAATTGGTTGCCAAACTCTATCTGTAGTGCACCAAAAGTTACTTTTTGCTTATCCACTACATAAGTATTGGTGGCACTTTTGTAAATAACCTGGTTTTCACTGTAGTGCCCAAGGTAAAAAACCGGTTTAGCATAGGCACCTTGCATGATATGACTAAACCTTGTACGGCCAAACAGAAAATCGGGCAATTTATTAAATTTGTAGCCTGCAGAAGCAAATAAACCCGCCTGTTTCCTTTTTACCGACCGGAAGGAATTGTCGTAGTAATCTAATTGGGTCCTTTTACCAAGGCCGATAATACCAAGGGATACTTCATAACTTTTGCCCACGCCTGTACTTTGTTCGTAACTAAATTGTGAATAGCCAATCAAAGGAGCTAAAAAATCAAATTTTAAAGCTCTTCTTAGTTGTCCTGAGTAGTTTTCAGCATCCTTAATATCATTCACATAATTTTCGATGCGGCCATTTTCATAAACTACTTTGCTAATGGTATTCTTATCCATAGCATAAAGTGGACCATCGGGGTTGTCTGGAAGTTTGTACTTAATTTCACTAGTACCCACTTCTATAATTTTTCCTTTTACCTGGGTTCCGTTTCTTTTAAAAATAATATCCTGAGAAAATGCTGTCGAACAAAAAAAGCCGACTAATAATAACACCAGTAGGTATTTCATAGCTTTATTTTTGTTTTGTAGGACACTAAATTAGTACAAACCGTTACAGCCCATATGTTATATTTTAATCATGAAGCGGAAGAAAGTCTTATTAATAAAATACCTGCCATGCATTAACAAGTGCGGTAATCCAAAATCAAAATAGCAACTTATCTTCACAATCAATTTTCGATATTTAAAAAATGCAAATGGTCCGTTTTATTATTGGTTTACCTTGTTGTTTCATTCTCTTTTCTTGTGCAGTCAGCAATAAAAACTACGAACCCAACAAAAAATTTACTAAACAGGAATTACAACAAGATTATTCTCTGTTAAGAAATATTCTTGAAAAAAAGCATCCGGCGCTTTATTGGTACACTCCCAGGGATAGCATGAATTTTTATTTTGATAGCCTTTATAACAACATTGCGGATTCTATGACCGAGTTGCAGTTTGGCTGGAAAGTGCTGGCACCGCTCACTCATAAAATTCACTGTGGCCACACCAGTTTTGGAATGAGCAAAAACTGGAATAAATTTATCAAAAACAAACGCATACCCTCCTTTCCGTTGCAGGTAAAAGTTTGGGGCGATACCATACTTGTAACCGGCAACCTTAATCGAAAAGATTCAATATTTAAAAGAGGAACCCTGCTTACTTCCATCAACGGTATTCCCAATCATCTGCTGATTCAACAGATGTTTCTTTATTTACCGTTGGATGGCAATGCAGACAACGTAAACTACATTCGTCTCAGCAGTAATTTTCCCTTTTATCACCGCAATATATTCGGCATCTTTAAAAGTTATCGTGTTGGCTATATTGACACTCTGGGAAAAGCAAAGACTGTTTTGTTACCCCTTTACCAGCCAGTTGTTGATACCACCAAGAAGAAATCAAAAATAGCGAAGATCCAAAAAACGTCCCGGAAAAAAATTCGAACCCAAAAGAGAGAAAGTTTCCGTTCATTAGAAGTTGACAGCAGTATTCAAACTGCGACGTTAACAATGAATACATTTTCAAGCGGTGGAGGCAGGCACCTGCAATCCTTCATAAAAAACTCATTTAAAAAAATGAGTGATCAACAAATAAAAAGCCTGATCATCGACCTCAGAAGCAATGGTGGCGGAGATGTAAAAATGTACGTAAAACTCACCAAATACATACGCAATAGTAAATTCAAAGTGGCGGATAGTTCCTATGCTATTGCAAAAGGCCTTCAACCGTACTCCAAATTTATCAAACAGGGATTTTTTAGCAATATCGCAATGTTTTTTCTTACCCGAAAACGTCGGGATAGCAATTATCATTTTGGGTATTGGGAACGGCATCATTACCATCCCGTAAAAAAGCACCACTTTAACGGCAACGTATATGTGTTGATAAACGGACTTACTTTTTCTGCATCTACTCTTTTTTGCAATGCCGTGAAAGCTCAAGAGAATGTAAAGCTAATCGGCGAAGAAACGGGTGGCGGCTGGCACGGCAATAGCGGAATTATGATACCAGATATTACCCTGCCTGTTACCAAACTAAGGGTAAGACTTCCGTTATTTAAAATTGTGCAATTTAATCATGTACCTAAAGATGGAAGAGGAGTTAGTCCGGATATTTTTATTCCACCAACTGCCGCAGGCATAATCAATAATATCGACGGAAAGATGGAGATTGTAAAGGGTATGATTCGGCAATCAAATCAAAAAGCCAATAAATCCAGCGCTACCGCCAACTAAAATAATCCCCATCTTTCCAAAAAGGAAACTTATTTCTTACGTCCTGTAAATGTTCTTTTTCTAAAGTAATGGTAAATATATCTTCGTTATGTGCCATATGGTATAGCACTTCTCCCAAAGGATCTATTACCAGGCTATTGCCGCTGTGGTTGATATTATTTCCATCCCTGCCTACCCGGTTTACGCCAATTACATAGCACTGGTTTTCGATGGCCCTGGCGCACAATAAGGTTTTCCAGGCGTGATTTCTTCGCTCGGGCCAATTGGCTACATAAATTAAAATGTCGTATTCGGGGGCGATGTTGTTTGCCGGCATTTCAGTTGATGCGTTTTCATCGGTTGAAAGGTCTGTCTGCAATATCCGGTTTCTTGCCCAGACAGGGAACCTAAGGTCGTAGCAAATCTGCAGGTTTATTTTCCATCCTTTGGCAGAGGCAACCAACCGTTTATTTCCTGCGGTGTAATGCTTATCCTCATCAGCAAAACCAAATAAATGTCGTTTGTCATAAGCGCCAAACTGGCCATTGGGCAACATCCAGATGAGCCTGTTATAAAAATTACCTTCTTCTTCAATGATGATACTGCCGGTTAAAATCACTTTGTTTTTTGCAGCAACTTCTTTCATCCATTGAACCGTTTCACCGTCCGTAGTTTCGGCCAGTAATTGAGGCTGCATACTAAAGCCGGTGCTAAACATTTCGGGCAAAACAATGATCTCCGTTTTTTCTTCGAGTCCATTAATTTTTTCCTCCAAAGCTTGCAGGTTGGCAATTTTATTTTCCCAAACAAGGTTCGTTTGTATTGTTGTAATCGTAAGGGGCAACATCGTTTTTTATTTGACTACAAAGGTAGAGTATGAATTGGTTATTAACTTCAATGTAAGCAGCATACTCAGCTCAGCCCAAACTGTAGCTTCTCCAGCCACTCACTTATACGCCAACACGAATTTCAATTCAAAAATTATTGCACACTCCCCGCAAATAGCGCTTAATTTTATAGCACCATGCCAATCGCCCAAAAACTTTCAACACTCATCAGCGAAATTGATGCAACCATACAAAACAGGTTTGCAGGTAAAACCTTTTGGATAAAGGCAGAAATAACCGATGTAAAAAAATATTCGGATAAACGTTGGTGTTTCCTCAAGTTTATCGAGAAAGACGGCCATACCCTTACCTCCGAAATGAAGGGTGTTTTTTGGTCCAATACTTACCATCATGTAGAAAATTTTGAACGGGAAACCCAGCAAACATTTGCCAGCGGACTCGAAATTACCTGTAATGTAAGGGTTCGCTTTCATAAGCGCTTTGGTTTGGACCTGGAAGTATTGGCCATTGATTTCGCTTATGCCATCGGCCAACTGGAGATTGAAAGAAAGCAAACACTGGAGCGGCTGATAAAGGAAAATGCAGGTGTAAAACAGATGAGCAATGGTAATTTTTCCACCACCAATAACCGGCTGGAGCTGCCAACTGTTTTTCAAAAAATTGCGCTCATTACTGCACCAAATTCAGATGGGCAAAGAGACTTCAAAGAAGTAATTGAAGGCAACCGATATGGTTATGCCTTTTTGGTGAAAGAATTTTTAACACAGGTACAGGGCGATGCGGCCAGCCGGTTAATGATACAACAATTGGAAAATATTATTGCATCAAAGGAGCAATTTGACCTGGTGGTAATCGCAAGAGGCGGCGGATCGGATATTGATTTTAAATCCTTCAATACGTTTGAATTGTCTGATTATGTAGCCTCTTTTTCGATCCCGATTTTAACCGGTATTGGGCACGATAGAAATACCAGCATTGTAGATTTAATGGCAAGGCAACATAAAACACCTACGGAAGTGGCAACCTTTATCATCGACAACAACATGAGTTTTGAGCAGGATATGCTACAATTGAAAGAACGTTTTAATTCCGGTATAAAAAGTCTGCTTGATATGGCACAAAATAAACTGGCATACAACCGCCGCATTATAAAAAGCAGCAGTCCGAAAACGATTCTGAATAAGGGCTTTGCCATATTGATGCACCAGGACAAAATCATTACGGATCCTTCATTAATCAATATAAAAGATGAAGTGCAGGCCGTTTTAAAGAATGAAATTTTATATGCTACCATAAATAAAAAGGAAACAGATGGAAACAAAATTGACTTTTGACAATGCCTTTGCCAACCTGGAAAAACTGGTACAGCAAATAGAAGATGAGAATATTCAACTGGATACCCTGGCTGAAAAAGTAAAGGAGGCCAATGAATTAATTAAATATTGCGAGACAAGATTAAGGGCAATATCATTAGATATTGAGCATGAAAAAATTGCCAACGGATAAATCAAATGCCCGGAAAGCTGTTATTTGAGCGCCCAGGTAACAACTTCATGTATTAGGTCGCCTTCAAAGCCTTTCATTATTAAATGATCCTGTAGCTTTTTTCTTTTGGCAAAAATATTCTTTTCACCTTTCAGGCCCTGCAATTTCGTATCGGCCAATTTTTGCAATGTAAAAAAATAATCTTCGTCATCAATTTCGTTCAGTGCCTTTTTAATGCAATATTCGCTTACCTGTTTTTGTTTAAGTTCATACTTGATTTTAAGCCTACCCCACTGTTTTATCCTAAATTTTCCGCCGGCATAGTGAATGGCAAAACGTTCTTCGTTTAAATAATTATCTTCTATCAGTTTGCTGATAATTTCCTCCACATCATTTTTATGTAAACCGTGGCTATAGAGCTTTTCTTTAACCTCGCTGTGGCAGCGCTCCTGGTAAGCACAGTATTGCTTAATTTTTGGCAGCGCCTGGTTGGGTGTAAGTTTTTGCTCATTCATCTATTTGCAAAAATAACAGCGACGGACTATAAAAATGGGATTATTTATAAGGTGATAACAGAATGATCTTAGGGTGCAAAACTTTCATGTAAAAATCCATTAGGCCACCAAAGGATTTGGTAGAGAAGTAATCTGTTTACAGGCTATAGACCAATGGTGGTAGTTTTCAACAGCAATAATTGCCAAAAATCCGGTTACCTCAAATGGTTGCAAATGGGCGGCGATCTTTTTAATTGATGGTAAAAATTTATCGCACGCTTAAAGAGGGTTGGCAAAGGGCGTATTTCAAATGGTCGCATAGGGTTGCCTACCTTTCTGAAAGACAGTTGCGATCGGTAGCACTATTCCATAAGGTTGGCAACCCTTAGCCGAGTTTAAGCCGACAATTTGAAATGCACCCTTTTGCACCCGTTCGCCACTTCCAAACAAACGATAAGAAATGAAACAGCAAAAGCCTCCATCTTGAATTTTTAGATTAACTTGTTTCATTCGCTACAAAGATTTTATCTTTGGAAATCAATAAATAAATATTATGAAGTTTATCGTTTCTTCGTCGGCCTTGCTTAAACAACTGCAACTGATCAATGGCGTTATCAATGCCAATACTGTATTACCAATTTTGGAAGACTTTTTGTTTGAAATTGATAAAAATAAGCTGACAGTAGTAGCAACTGATCTGGAAACTGTGATGAAAGTGCATTTGGATGTAGAAGCTAAAGACAGTGGTAAAGTATGTATTCCCGCTAAAATATTGATGGATTCACTAAAGAACATTGCCGAACAACCGCTTACTTTTAACATTGATAAAAACTTTGGTATTGAGCTTACCAGTGATAATGGTAAATATAAGGTGATGGGTGAAAATCCTGATAATTTCCCGAAAGAACCAGTTGCAGATGATGCCAACGCTTTCACTATGACATCAAATGCCCTTGTCACAGCAATCAATAAAAGTTTATTTGCAGTAAGCAATGATGATCTTCGCCCGGCAATGACCGGTGTTTTTTTTGAACTGGATAAAAAAGGACTTACCTGTGTAGCAACAGACGCTCATAGGTTGGTAAAATATAAAAGAACTGATGTGAGCTGTCCAAAAACAGACACATTTATTGTTCCTAAAAAGCCGTTGACTTTACTAAAAACGGCTCTGCCAGATAATGAAGACGAACTTATCTTATCGTATAACAGCAATCATTTATTTGTGAAACATGGCGGAACCGAATTGGTTTGTCGACTGATTGATGCCCGTTTCCCGGATTATAAAGTGGTGATACCAGTTGATAACCCCTATAAATTGACAGTTAATAAAAATGATTTTCAAAGCGCCTTGCGCCGGGTCAGTGTGTTTAGTAATAAAAGTACCAACCAGGTTGCACTCACCATCAGCGGTAGCGAACTGCAATTGGCTGCACAGGATATAGATTTTAGTTTTGAAGGAAACGAACGCATGAGTTGTCAGTATGATGGCGAAGATTTACAGATAGCCTTCAATGCTAAGTTTTTAATTGAAATGTTGAACGCTGCTGAAACTCCTGAAATAAATATTGAGTTGAGTACGCCCACCAAGGCAGGGATTATTCGTCCGACCGAAATGGAAGAGCATGAAGATTTACTGATGCTGGTGATGCCGCTGATGTTGAACAATTAAGTTACCCTAAATTCCCCGTAGCGAATATTGGAGTCCTAAGCAATTTTAAAAAATTTTTAATACAAACAGGATCTACTGAAAAGCCGATCCTGTTTTTTTTGAGCTTATTTTGTTTCTTTACGTAGTAGAAAAGTGAATCATTTTCGTATTCTCCTTTAATTTCTGCTCTTTGGGTATACCATGGGTTAGTTTCTCCCTTTTTTTAATGACCTTGCACTAAAACTTATTATTATGTTCTTAATTATACTAGGCATTATAGTATTTTTTGCAATCAATGTTATTGCAAAAAATAATGCGGCAGCTTCAAAGTTTGCAGGAGCAGGAAGAATAATCGCACTGCTGTTTATTTTGTTTGGCATTTCGAGTGCCTGTGTAAAGCAAATTGATGCCGGAGAAATTGGTGTAAAAATATTATTCGGTAGCATTCAAAATGATGTAATGGGGAGTGGTTTACATTTTATAAATCCATTATTGGATGTGAAAAAACTGGATGTGAAAACCCAGAATTATACCATGAGTGGTGTAAATGACGAAGGCAACCAAGTGGGTGATGATGCGATTAAGGTATTGACTAGTGATGGTTTGGAAGTAACGATTGATTTAACCGTATTGTATCGCCTTGTAGCGGTAGATGCACCAAGATTACTAAGAGAAACGGGCGATGATTATAGAGATAAAATTGTTCGCCCGATTACCCGAACCAAAATTCGTGACAATGCGGTGTATTACCAGGCCGTTGATTTATTTGGTTCCAAAAGAGATGAATTTCAGGCCCGTATTTTTAAAACCATTGAAGATGATTTTAAGAAACGTGGCCTGATGCTGGAACAATTATTGGTAAGAAATATCACCCTGCCGAATTCTGTAAAGGCATCTATTGAGTCGAAAATAAACGCAGAACAGGATGCCAAAAAAATGGAGTTTGTATTGCTAAAGGAAAAGCAGGAAGCAGAACGGAAAAGAGTGGAAGCGCAGGGTATTGCAGATTATCAGAAAATAATTAACACAGGGCTTACAGATCAGCAATTGCAATACGAGCAAATAAAGGCGATGAAAGAACTGGCGCTAAGTGCCAATGCAAAAGTAATTGTAATGGGAAAGGGCAATACTCCACTCATTATTAATGGTAAAGACTAATAAGGCTATTTTAAAATTACTGTATGAATTTCAGGAAAATAGCATCTTATGATAACTTTATACTCGCCAACATGGGCCTTGGCCTGTTACAGGAAAATGAAATCAACTGCCACTTAAAAGACGAAAATATTGTTACCATCGATCCATTGCTAAATCCGGCGGTTGGTGGTATTAAACTAATGGTAGCCGAAACGGACTACCCTGCTGCAATTGTTATATTAAGAGAGGCAGAAGAAAACTACTTAAAACAAATTCCATGTCCTGCGTGCAAGTCGTGCAATCTGGCTATTGATGAAAAAACAAATACTCCGGAAAGTTTTTGGGGAAAGTTAAAAAACCAGATCGCCTACGGACAAACCAGTATTTATATAAAACAATACATTTGCGAAAATTGCAAATCGGTGTATACAGAAATACCTGTTGTTTTTTGATTTGAATTTGCATTCAAAATTGGATACGACGGGTTTAGTTGCCAATGCCTTTGCTACAATACATGAATGCCTTGTATATTCGCAATTGGGCAGAGTCGTTTATATCGTTATTTCAATCGCTATATCCAACGAAAATATATTTTATGTTTGCAGGTTGACATTTGTGATTTTTTGGTCAAATCTTTCGGCCTTAGTGAAGGCCCCAAGATGCTCCACTTTTGGCGGCAAACAAAGGACTTCAGAGACTCTTCTTTTTGAACTTCAGGGTTCTGGGGCTTCAGGATACAAATTCTGACTTGGTCAACCCTGCGTATATTAAACCTACAAAAAAGGCAAAGACGATTCGTTTGTTTTAAAGGATGGTACATTACCCGAAGTTTCATCAATACGTCGAAAAGATAATTTTATTAAAAGAAGACTTGAAATAAAAAAGCAGTGCCGCTCCTATTGCTGCTGCTGCACCATCTGCATGTGTCTCCTGTATGAATTATCATCTCCGGCTCCTTCATTTAAATTACTGGAAACAGCTTGCTCGGTTAAAATAGCGTTCGCATCTCTTGTTGCCTTTCCTTCTTCAGTAGAAACCGATACGCCCACTTCCAATATTTGTTTAGCAGTGCCTTTATAGGATCCTTTTACCGGAGAGCAATCACTAAAGCTTCTGCCAATGGCCAGGCGCACATGACCGTCAGTGACAATACAGTTATTGGTAGGATCAAGGCCTAGCCAGCCATAAAAAGGAATATAAGCTTCCACCCATGCATGGGTAGCACCTTCACCACGAAGATTTTGATCAAAAGGACAAACATAACCGCTTACGTAACGGGCAGGAATATTCAACAGGCGCAGCATTACCAAAAGCATGTGAGCAAAATCCTGGCATACACCTGCTCTTAATGTCCACACTTCATCAAGCGTGGTTTCTACACTAGTAATGCCTTTGATGTATTGAAAATTTTGATACACATAAGTGTTCAATTGCTGTACGGCCACAAAAACAGAAACCGATTTATAGAATCCGGCATCTGCAATTTGTTTTACTTCCGGTAACGCATTGAAACTCTCCTGTTTTAAAAAATCTATAAACGGTGCGATGAATTTGATTTGAAGTAAATGATCCCATTGCAATTCAATCGCAATTTCATCGCTGGGAAATTGAATGGGCTTTGTAATTACAGCAATATTTGAATCAATCCGCAATTCCTTATGCGGTGCAATGTGCATAAAAGAACCTACTTCATTTCCATAATAATCTTTAAACAGCTCGACAAAAGGCTCACCGGTAATGGTAATCTGCTGGCTCTGCACTTCCTGGTTTTCATCCTTAATCGGATACAGCATTATCTGATTGGCACTGTCACGCACTAGTTCGGGATAGCTATATTTAGTAACATGATGTATAAAAAATCTAGGCATAATGTGAGTGCTTTATTACTTTTCTTGATGATGAATAAATGATAATGATTGATAGAAAATGGAAAGCTCCATACTTTCAGCGCTATCAAAAAAACGCTCTGCAAAAAAATTTAAGCATAGGCAAAGTATTTCTGACTTAGTTTTTTCCCAATTTCAAAAAGACTGTCTTTGGTTTGATTTAAAAATGGCTGTAGTCCTTCCTCTACGATTGACTCGCAGGTGGAGAATTTAACCTTACTTTTTGCCTTGCCAATAATGAAATCAATCTGATTAAAATCTGTCTGATTACCCTCGTGTTTTAGCCGGGTAAAATAGCGGTGTAACTGGTTGATAGAATAAATAACCGATCGGGGAAATTGTTCATTTAATACAATTTGTTCTACCACGTTTGGCGCTTCAAATCCACCACGGTATGTTTTCAGGTATAATTCATAGCCCGAAATAGACATTAAAAAATATTTCCAATATGTAGTATCAATTGTTTTATCCATTTGATAATTCATATCGCTAAATTTTACATCCAGAATATCAATGGACTGCAGGGCCCTCTCTAAAAACTTGCCAATATTGATAAAAGAATTACCTTCTCCCCTTGCCATGGTTACATCGGTGGTACCAAAATACAGCAGTCCCTGTTTAATTAAATTGTCCAAAGTAGTAATGGGATCCTCATGCTGTAACAATTCTGCAAGTTTGTCTTGCCGCATAATATGGTAGAAATCATTGATGCACTGCCACATTTCTTTGGTGATATGATCCTGCACACTGCGTCCGTTTTCCCTTGCCATGGTAACAATGTTAAGCACTGAATTTGGATTATCTTTTCCAATCAGCATAAACTGTAGCACTCCCCTGGTGTTATGTGCCAGTGCATCAGCTTCCTCCTCCTTTAAGAAAGTAAAAATTTTCAAAACCGGCATCCAGGAGAACTTCTCTGTATCATCCTGCGATGAAGCATAATTGATTTTGAGCATTCTTAAAATGCCATCCGTCCGTTCCATGTATCGGCTCATCCAATATAAACTATCAGCAACTCTACTTAGCATAAGTAAAACAAAAGCCCCCGAGCCCCCAAAGGGGGAATTAAGGCGGCACTTTTTGAATTTTTTGAATAAAGTTTTTTCATCCGTTTTTAAAATATCAGGCCTCGGCTTTTCCATCATAAAGTTCACATTCGAAGGCTCCACGAACCCCCCTTCGGGGGGCAGGGGGGCTCTCTTGAGGCTGGGGACGCTACTGCGCCAGCACCCAGGTATCCTTACTTCCCCCACCTTGCGATGAGTTTACAATCAGCGAACCTTCTCTCAAAGCAACCCTCGTTAATCCACCCGGAACTATTTCAATACCATCTGGTCCGCATAAAGCATAGGGTCTCAAATCTACCCTTCTCGGTTTTAACTTGCCTTCCATATAACAGGGCACTGTTGATAAACTGATGATGGGTTGAGCAATAAATTGTCGTGGGTTTTGCAATACCTCTTCTTTATAGAGATCAATTTCCTCGCTCGTTGCAGCACTGCCCATTAACATTCCGTAACCGCCACTTTCATTCGTTTTTTTAATCACCATATTCTCAATATCCCTGAAAACATACTCCCGTTCTTCGTCTTTGCCTAACTGGTAGGTGGGTACATTTTTTAAGATAGGTTCTTCATTCAGGTAATACCGGATCATAGCAGGAACAAAAGTGTAAATTGCTTTATCATCAGCAACGCCATTGCCCACTGCATTTACGATGGCTACATTCCCTTTGCGATAGGCACTCATAAGTCCAGCCACACCCAACATACTTCCGGGGTCAAATACCAATGGATCCAGAAAATCATCATCTACCCGGCGGTAAATTACATCCACCTGCTGCAAACCGCTGGTAGTTTTCATGTACACTTTATGATTGTCTACTACCAAATCACTGCCTTGCACCAACTCAACACCCATTAATCTGGCTAGGGTAGTATGCTCAAAATAGGCCGAATTATAAATACCCGGCGTAAGCAGTACAATGGTTGGATTTTTTATTTGCCTTGGCGATAAAGAAACTAAATTTCTGTGTAAAATAGTTGGATACTCTGTCACGCTGCGAACATTGCTTTGTGGCAACAAGTAAGGGAAAATCCGCTTGGTGATTTCCCTGTTTTCGAGCATATAACTTACGCCGCTGGGCGTACGCAAATTATCTTCGAGTATGTAAAACGAACCATCATTGTTGCGAATCAAATCAATGCCGGCAATGTGGACATAGATATCGTATGGCACCGGAAAATTTTGCATCTCACGGAGGTAATGCGGACAACTATAAATCATAGCCGCAGGCACCACACCATCTTTAATGATAAACTGTGTGCTGTAAATATCTTTTAAAAAAAGGTTGAGCGCCTTTAGTCGTTGCTTGATTCCTTTTTCAATAAAATCCCAATCAGATGATGTGATAATGCGTGGAATAATATCGAACGGAAATATCTTTTCAATGCCTTCGCCACTACTATATACAGTGAAGGTTACACCCTGGCTCATAAACAAGCGTTTTGCAAACTCTTCCCGTTTATTCAGGTCGTCGATAGAAAGTTTTTCCAGAAACTCAACCACGTTTTTATAATGTTCCCTAACTGATGAGTTGGTGTACATTTCATCCCATGTATTGGTATCCACCAAATATGACTGCATTAGATCACTTGTTTGCATAATTATCAGTTTTGGAAATGTTAGCGGCAGGCAATCTACAAACCTTAGTTTTTCAAATATAATAAATCAAATCAGTTTTCAATCATGCAAGTCTACATAATTGGTAACTTTGTTTATATTAATATTTTTGTAATGAAGAAGATTGCGATGATACCGGCCCGGTATGCAGCCACACGTTTTCCAGCCAAATTGATGCAGTTGCTGGGTAGTAAAACAGTAATCCGTCACACGTATGATAACACCCTTGCAACAGGTTTATTTGATGAAGTAGTAGTAGTAACCGACAGCGATATTATTTATGATGAAATAATAAACCATGGTGGTAAAGCAGTTAAAAGTAAACGGGAACACGAAAGCGGCAGCGACCGTATAGCAGAAGCCGTGGCAGATATGGAAGTGGATATTGTAGTAAACGTGCAGGGCGACGAACCCTTTGTGCAAATTGAACCACTTGAAAAATTATTGAAAGTTTTTGAAGGAGCGGACGGTGAAAGTGTGCAGGTAGCTTCCTTGATGCAAATCATGAAAGAGCAACAGTTTATTGATGACCCTAATTATGTAAAAGTGGCG
>JBGSMI010000361.1:0-51259 GCA_041740215.1 Ferruginibacter sp. | reverse complement strand
GACTTGCATTCGTTACTTTTTATCAACAGTCATAAAAACGGCTCCCCTTGCAGGTATTGTTACTTTTAAGCCATTTGTGGTAACGGATGATAGTGCTTTAATGGTATGGTAGCTTATCGGACCACCTGCTTCTCCGGTTGGCCCATTGCCATTCACCAATACTTTTCTTGAAAATTCACCATTATCATTACTGCCTTTAAGTGAGTACCAATAATACCGGTTGCCGCTATAGAAATTTTTCATTTTTACTTCCACATTTATGGATGCTGCTGATGTATTTACGAGCGTACATCCAATGCAATGGGTTTTTACAATGGCACCAATTGTTTGGATGGTTTGCGTGATGTATTTCATCATCGTTTCCGGAACGGTCAATGCCGAATTGAAAATTACACTGGCATTCGAATTTTGATTGAACGGCGTAAAATAATTGTGTACCACATAAAAATCTGCTTTGTTATTGATGCCTGTAATCACGCCGGTATTCCAGGTTTTTACGGTATTGGTTTGCCATGATTCGGTTGCAGGTGAATCATAGGTAACAGTGCCAATTTGTATTTTGCTTCCAATTTCAGCAGCGGCTTTTTGCATCGAATCTACAAATACGTTAAAATGTTGTGCATAAAGTGCACCCGTAATGTATTCGGGCTGCCCATCTTTATTCAACGATTGATCAATTCGGTAGCCCCATTCCCAACTGCCAAAGTTTTCATTTCCAATTTCCCAATATTGTGTGCGACCTTTATCATATCGAACCCAGTCTGCTGCCAGATGAGCTGCGGCAGCAACTGGATTATTACTGGTGCCATAACGGGCATATCCATAATTAACGGTGATGATTCCTTTGTTATTTGTCTGCTGCAACATCGTGTAATAATTATCAAGGTTGCATTGCCAGTTGTAATTTGTTTTACCATAATTATAGCCCGGTGCTTTCTTTACGCCATTTTCATCCATGATCATTAGTGGTGCATCTGCCGGATTTGCCCCTTGTTCTGCATTCCAAAAATACACATCGCTGGAGCTACCTCCGGGAAACCGAATGATATGCGGATGCAGGTTGGTAATTGGTTCTATAAATCTAGCATCGCCAGCAACAGGGCCCATCCACCAAACAGCATTGTGCCCAAATTCCGACAAGGGTATTTTTGTAATGATTGAAGTAGCATCCACAGTCACTGTATTGATTGCGCTTGCTGGTTTAGTCGCTTCTGTAAATGCCGGAGCGGTAAATTTTTTTGGCTGCCAGTCGTCTAAAAAAAAGCCGATGGTATTGGCTGTGGCAGGATCCACTCCGGGCACAATGATTGAATCTACAGTTCCTCCTCCTCCTGGTGGAAGTGGAACTGGCGCTGGTGTTGGTGTTTTTTTACAGGATAAAACTGTTACAATTACCAATAACAGGTAAACATCGAATCTTTTTATAAATAGCATTGACATTATTTTTTCCTTACTGGTTTGGGAATTGTTGACAACAGAACCAAGTGGATTTAATTTGATAGCTTCAAAAACATGAAAAAGATCTGCTTAAAACTGTCAGATGCCTTTCAATTCTCATTTTCATCAGTGACGAACATCAAAAATTGCGCAGTAGCCTTTTAGCATATCCAGCCTGTGTTTTTAGTGTTTGTCAAGCATGCGCTTTTGTATAAAGGCACAAATAAAAAGCATCGCAGACGAAATTTATTTCTTTGCCTTTTTTTATATCAAAATGGCAACTTAACAACTCTAACGATATTATATAAACTTTTACGAAATATTTGATACAGGCATTATACTAAGCGATTAAATTCAATTATTCAAACTCAGCAGTACCGTTGTTTCGATAAAGAGAAATATCGTACCACTTGTGTAAAACCTTGTCACAAATGATACGATATTCAGTTGGATTTTCACTTCTTATACCAGGTCTTTACTTTTAATTTAAACCCAACGCATCCACATATATCGTAAATCCGCCTGTTCCACTAAATTCCTTTATAATGAGGGCCGTAATACTGGTTGCACTTGTAAGGGTTGAAATGGGGATCGAATAATCAGTCCACTTTCCTTCAACTAAGTCAACATTATAAGAATCTGCTCCATTTATTCCGACATTAACTCTTTTTCCCGCTGTGCCAGGGCCGCCATAAATGGAAATTTTGAAAGTGGTATATCCTGTCAAGTTAACATTGGCTCCTCCAAGTTGCAGGGGAGAACCATAGCCGCCAACATAATCAATCTTTATAGAGTTCAATCCTTCTCTTACAGGAGTTGTGTTAGCTCTATTTGATGTGCCGCCCCATCCGCCACCAATCCAGCCATTCCAGTTAGCAGTAATCGCATCTTTGTAAATTGGAAATGAAATAGTTGGCGGAGGAACACTACCATTTATCTCTAAAATATCTGACGAAAGAACCGTCAATGTAGAATTCAATACATTCAAAATAACTGTACCTCTTAAAACGCCCGCAGGAACCTTCGCAACAATTGCAGTGGAGGTTTTGCTTACAAATGAAGTTACAGCAGGCGCATTCGGAAACGTAACGCCAGTAACAAGGTCTAAATTCGTTCCTGTAATCGTAATATTTGTTTCTGGATCGATTGGGTTCGGCGACATCGTTGCAATGGTTGGAAGCACTACATTTAAATCCATAGAAGATACCGTTTGTACGCCCGAAGGTGCAGTTAGGGTTATTTTTCCCTTACTTGCCTGTGCCGGTACTTTCACAACAATCTGGGTTGCAGACTTGCTAACAAAAGTGGTTATAGGTGTCGATTGTCCTGTGAACAACAGGCTGGTTGTCAGGTCAAGATCTGTTCCTGTGATCGTAAGGTTTGCAGCGTGCAAAACCGGATTGGGAGCGATTCCGGTAATCATTGGTAAGGTTACTTCCAATGCAGTAGCTGTCTCAATTTCCAGTGGTTCTGTTCCGCCAGACGATAAAAACAAAGTGCCAGTTTCAGCGGTAGCTGGTACTTTTACCACCAGCTCGGTTAAGGACTGACTGACAAAAGTTGTTTCCGCTAAATTTTTAGCAAATCGCACCTCTCTCACCCAGTTCATAAACTCTCCCTTGATGGTTATATTGTCTCCCGGACGTGCTTTTGCTGTCATAGAAGTAATGGTGACAGGCACCAAAAAGTTAATCCTGGTTTTTGACACGATATCACCATCGGGCGTCTTAAGTGTTACAAAGCCTTCCTGGGTAGATGCCGGAACAATGATTAAAATCAGTTCCGCAGTTTTAGATATAAATGCGGATGAAGGTAATGTTGCACCGGTCAGTTGTATCTCGGTAACCTTATCCAGGTTGCTGCCGAAAAAGCGAAGTGTGTCGCCATGTTTTGCTCCCGTTGGACCAAAGCTAAGCAACTGGACCATGCCGGAGTTTTCTACTGTATCTTTTTTACAGGAACCTATTATGACGATGGTCATAAAAAGGCAGATCATCGCAAGTAACTGTTTGTTGAATATTATTTTTGTCATTGGTTTAAATTTTGTGTGTAACAACTATTATCTGGCACAGACTACTTCTTTATGATTTTTGGAACCACTCTGAAATTGTCAAAAGACATATCGCAATCGAGTGCTCCATCTCCATGAAACAATAACCTTGTCCAATATCCCGTAGTGCTTACCACAAGTGGGGAACCGTAGCTTGCTGCAACTTCTTCAAATGGAATAATTACTGTTTGCCACTTTCCTTTTGTGTCGTAGGGAGGTCTCCATTGATAACCATTATTATTTTCGGTCAATATCCCAACATTAATTTTCAACACATTAAAGTTGTATGGTTTCATGGTATTCAATTCAAACTTTAAATTATAATCCGACGGTTTCAGGATTGCTTCATCCGGTACGTTTTTGCTAATATTACCCATCGCACTTGCCGGTCCGCCGGCTACTTCTGTCCACTGCCATCCACCAATTTCTCTTTTAACCCGAATGTAATTTCCATTAATAGCAGGTGGATCACCAGCGCCAGGATTGGTAACTACATAAGATTGATTCCACCAACCGGTAAAAGGATCGCTGCTAAGGAAAATATTGCGGTTATCTCTAAACCAGAAATCAGATTTTGTTTCACCAAAGTTTGTTTTTACGGTAATCTGTCCCGGCTGCACACCTGCCGGAACTCTCACTTCGATAATTTTATCTTTTACAGATACCAGCTCCCCGGTTATTCCACCTGCAAAAGTTACCGTCAGCGGTAAATAAAAGAAGTCTCCTCTAATTGTTGCTACGTCACCTGTAAGTACAAACTCACTTGCCATTCCGCTAACAACAGGTTCACTAATATCCACTTTAAAATCGTATAACAATGAGTCGCCGCCAGAAAAGTATATTTTCATTTTATTGGTGATCACTAAAGGAATAGGGGCAGGAACACTGACCAAAATGGAGTTATTTGAAATATAAGTTCCCGTTAAACTGGCACGCTGGTCATTGAACCAGATTTCAATTGCATTTTGCAGGTTCTCGCCAACAATGGCTATCAACTGTCCCTGGCTGGCAGATACCAACAATGAATCGGAAGACTCAGGACTGGTAATTCGTACATATTTAATCCGTGGCACACCATTGTTTGGAAGATTTTCCTTAGCACATGATGTGAACATACTTACCATCGCTATCGCTATGATGAGTAGTAATCCATTTATATATTTTGCTTTCATTTTGCGTTAAAATAAGATTTATGAAATGTGATTTGGCTTATGGATAATCTACTGCTGGTTTTGCAAGGTTAGGAGCCTGGCTTTTTTCCTGTGCAGGTATCGGCAATAAAAAGTTTCCTGAGCTGGCAGTTATTTTTCTATCGGTGGTGGCCCAACTTGTTTTCTTAATGGTCCATGACGTCGGGTTAGGAAATGCATCCGGAGCAATATTATACAAACCTCTGTCCTGCGAATTTAGAATAGAATATGCTTTTTGAGGATTGTAATAATGAAGACTTACCAAATCGTACCAGCCCATACCTTCCATTGCAAATTCAATAAAACGTTCCCGAAAAATAGCATCCAAAGTAAGGGGATTGGGTAATCCGGTAACTGGATTGGTAATCGCAAAAGCAGGCAATCCAGACCTTGTATGTACTTTGTTAAAATAAGCTACCGCGGTTGCATCATTTGTAGAGGTATTATTACCAAGTGTTGCTTCTGCATAAATAAGGTACATCTCTGCCAGTCTTAACATGTAGGTGTTATTTGGATAGCGTTGTGGTTCAACATTGAAGCCCAAATCTTCCGATTTACCAATTACGTATTTTTTTACGCTGGCAAAGTTTACATCCCCCGTAACATAAGGAAAAATTAATTTTTGATTTACATTATTTAATTTTTGTGTTATTTCAGGATAACTGGCACCCGGTAGCATAAACGACGCTTTCAATCGTTGATCCAAAGTGCGGCCCTTGATCATTGTATCTCCAAATGATTCCATGCCATCATATTGGCTCAACATCCACCAGGTGGCGCCCTTATCGCCGCCCCATCCTTCAACACTCATATCCGGACTGTAATTTAAATACGAGGGTGTGCTATTTCCTACTCCATATCCCGGGCCCCCTGAGAGTGCTACCCATTGTAGTTCAAACAAAGATTCAGCGCCGTTATCATAGGGGAATTTGAATAAATTCGCATAGTTGTCCAACAAAGCACGGCCACTATTGGTAATCACTCTTTGTGCGAAATATTTAGCACTGTCTAAAAACACCTGGTTTCTTACGCCGCCAGTTGATTCCACTCCAGCCCTTGTTAAATAGAAACGAGCCAGCATACCTTCCGCACTCCATTTTGAAATTCTTCCTGTAGCAACAGGGGTTTCAGGAAGGTCGGCAGCAACAGCCCGCATTTCCCTGGTTATAAACCTCCATACACTTTTCGACGTGTTTTTATTGATAGTGGTATCATCTAACAATTCGATATTATTTTCGATGATCGGTACATCGCCCCAATTCATCGTTAAATAACGGTAGGCAAGTGCCCGCATAAATCTTGCTTCGGCGATGGCAATCTTTTTAACAGCGGGTGAAACTTCAGGGCCGGCAAATTTATTTATATTGAACATCGTGAGATTTGACTGACCTACCACAATAAAGAATGATCGCCATGCTGCGCCATTTTCGCCGTTGATATCGGTTGTATTGAACAGCACATTTCCTCTGTCATTGTAGGCTGAAAATGCGGTGCCAGCCCGGAAATCACCCAGGTTAAAGGAGGCCTTATCGTTGTAGTCAAACCAAACCCTGCTGTAGAGTAAACTCGTGGCAGCCAGCACCTGTTCGTCTGATTGATAAAAATTGGCATCTACAATTGAATCTGTTGGTGGCTTTTCAAGAAAGTCTTTTTTACACCCGGCCAGGATGATCATCGAAATCATAATGCCAGACAAAAGAATCTTACCGTTTATATTTATCTTCTTCATAGTCTAAAATTTAAAAATTTACATTTAAGCTAAATGTATAAATAGGGGTTAACGGGTAGCGTCCGTTGTCAAGGCCAATAGCCTGGTTGGTTAAACTTGCATTTCCACCAACATAAGATCCTACTTCAGGATCAAAGCCAGAATAGCCGGTAATGGTAGCCACATTCTGGGCTCCAATCGTTGCCCTTATACCTCTAACCAATTTTTGCTTCGACATAATTTTTGGAGGCAAGTTATACGATAAGGATATGTTCTTAAACCTTAAAAATGATCCATCCTCTACCCACCTGCTACTGGTAGTACCATAATTATTATCATTGGCCACCTGAGATCCGGTTAACCTTGGCACCTTTGTTTCGGGATTCATAATTGCCGGCATGCCATTTTTATCAAGACCTAATTTTGCATAATCCATCGCCGTAACGAGCAAATTCCGACTGGTATAAATGGTGTTTGTTTTGTTATTTACTTTAGCGATGTGGTTGTAAATATCGTTACCGAAAGTACCAGTGATTAAAATACTTAAATCAAAGCCTTTGTAGGAGAAGCTATTGGTGAATCCACCAAATAGTTTTGGCCAGGGGTTTCCAATATTTGTTTCGTCAAAAAAATTGATTATTCCATCGGGTACACCATTTGGCCCGCTTATATCTCTATACCTTACATCTCCAATCCATACGCCAGTTGCCTCATTTGTTGGCAGTCTGTTTCCGTTATTATCCACCCGTACGGCACTTTTATTGATTTCTTCCACCGATTGAAACAAGCCCTCTTCAACATATCCTCGGAATAGCCACGGCGCCTGGCCTACAGACGAACGTTGTGTCCAGTTATCAAGCCACCAGGACGTACGTTCAACAAATGCTGCATCGGAATAGAACTTTTTAATATTTGTTTCAAAACTTGAAATATTAAGATTTGATTCCCATTTAAAATTTTGGGTAATAACATTCGTTGTATTAATCGTGATGCCCCATCCTTTCGTCTGCAGCGTCCCAATATTTACGGCCGGATTGCCCACAGCTCCTGTTCCACTGGTACCCATATACCAGGGCAGTGGATTGTCCATGATTAGATTGTTGCTGTTTTTAATATAGTAATCACCTTCTATTGTAATCCTGTTTTTTAGAAATCCAATATTCAATCCAATATTATTGGTATTGGTTTCTTCCCATTGTAATGCAGGATTGCCATATCTGCCAGGTAAAAAACCAGTGCCCAAATCAGACGGGTTTGAAACTAACGGTGAAAAAATGCCTCCATTTCCCTGGTTACCGGTCAGTCCGGTTTCAAACCTCAATTTAAGGTCACTTATAAATGAAATGTCCTTAAAGAAGTTCTCCTGAGAAACTCTCCATGCTGCAGATACAGATGGGAAAGTACCCCATCTGTTTTCGGGACCAAAATTGGACGATCCATCTTTACGAATGGTACCTGTTACGATGTACCGGTTGTCAAAATTATAGTTTAATCGTCCAAGGTAAGACTCCATCGCCCATGGGCCAGAACCACCGCCATTAATGGCTCCAAGTGCGGCCCCTGCCTGTAAATCCAACACATTGTTCGTAAGATAGCCTGATCTGCCAGCGCTAATATTTTGCCATTTCGACTCCTGCGATTCGTGACTAACCATCATGCTTATACTGTGTTTCTTCAACTGCTTGTTGTATTCCAACAATTGATTCCAATTCCAATAAGTGTTCATGCCAATGTTATTATTTAAGGTGGCATTTACATTTCTTGCGTTTGAACCCCAGTCGAACGTTGGATTAAAAAACAATGAATTGGAGTAATTGATATCCGTATTAAATGCTGTTCGGAAGGTAAGACCTTTTGCTAATGTGATACCCACATTCAGTCCGCCCAGGAACTGTCTTCTTCGATTGGTATTTGTTCGTACATTGGCAATTGCTATTGGGTTAACCGGAGCAAATTGAGTAGCACCATTAATGTCGTTCGATCCACCCCAGGTGCCGTTTAAATTTTTAACAGGCACCTGAGGAGTTAGCTCTAATGCGTTTGTAATCACTCCTTCTGAACTGGTGGTTAGCTGGTCATTCGTTTGATTGAAACTAAGGTTTGCACCAATTGTTATCCAATTTTTCGGCTTATTATCAAGGTTGATACGAAAGCCGTACCGGTCGAAACCTGAACCAATTGCCACACCTTCCTGCTTCAAATACTCACCAGACATGTAGTAGGTGGTTGTATTGCTACCGCCACTCAAACTGAGCTGGTGCCTTTGCATAGCAGCGTTGTTAAATAACTCATCTTGCCAGTCCGTTCCCTTTCCTAAAAGTGAAGGATCCAAAAATTCAATCGGGGTTACGCCACCTGCAATTGCATGAAATTCTTTTACCATTTGCGCATATTGTGGTAAGTCCATCACCTGTAGCTTTTTTGGAGGAGTCTGGATATTATATTGATAGCCGTAGTTGAATTTTGTTTCACCTGCCTTACCACGTTTTGTTGTGATCATCAAAACCCCATTGGTAGCACGGGAGCCATAAATTGCCGTAGCGGATGGACCTTGCAAAACCTGTATATCTTCAATATCAGCAGGGTTTAAGCCAGCTAATGGATTTGAAGAATTGGCTGTTCCACCACCCTGAACCTGAACACCATCTATTACATACAAAGGCTCCGTGTTTCCATTAATGGAACTGATACCACGAATGGCAACTGAAATGCCACCACCTGGCTGTCCTGAGTTTTGGGTTACATAAACACCAGCAGCTCTTCCCTGGAAAGCCTGCTCAACAGTGGTGTTCACCGTTTTTTCCATGTCTTTTGCAGTTACGGATGTTTGAGCACTGGTTAAGTTAACCTTCCTGGCTTTACCGTAGCCAATCACAACCACATCATCCAGTTTATCCTGTTCCTGAGTAAGTGAAATATCTATAAAATCGGTTGTGCCAACTTTCATTTCCTTTTTTATATACCCCACTTCACTAACAAGAAGAATGTCACCTGTTTTAGCCTGAATAGAAAAGTTGCCCTCATTATCTGCAGAAGACCCAATATTGGTTCTTTTGTTAATAACGGAGGCAGCAGCAAGGGGCTTGCCGCTGGAAGAAACCTTGCCTGTTATTTTCCTTCCATCTGTTTGGGCATATACACCATTCCATGCCAACAGGCACGAAAAAATGACCCATAAAAAAAGAGTTTTTACGTTAATTGTTGCTTTCATTTTTTTCATATATAATCATCATTAATTGGTTTGAAATGGTAAATGTTTAAAGCGGATTGATTAGAAGTGCAGATTGCATTGTTTTTCTTTTAGCATGTATTTAGTTTTGATTAAAATTGAAATGGAATGGAGCCTGTTTTGATTGCCTGTTGGAAAGTTTGTTTTTAAACCATTGAATTGAAGGGATGATGGAGCTATATGAAAATGCCCAAAAAGGCAATGGAACCTTTTATAAAAAACCAAAACACTTTTAAAAAGAGAATTGGCTTTTCTAGAAAATATTCTAAAATAATTAGTTATAAGCAGCATCGTGAATTTTGTAAATCAAAGCTAAATTTAAAATGTATTGTTAAATAATACTATTTTATCTATTGTCAGTGAATTTTTAAGAATATATGGTTTTGAAATTTTTTTTCAAAAAAAGCAGCTTTTAGTCGTGGAAAAACTCCCAACTGAAAAAATGCTACTTGTGCATTTTATTGATGCTGTTTTTCTCTGATAGATTAATGATTCGTAGCATCGTTTAAAGCTGCTTTAATAAAACAAGACCCAATGCCGTCTAGGATGGTTGGTGAGACAACAACTGCGGCTACCGTCCGTAGCGGGTGTCCACACCCCGCCACTTAAACTGCTAACTAAACGGCATTGATACAAGAGCACTATTTTTAGAATTGGTTTCAGCAGCGCTTCTAAGCTGCTCCTGAAATGTTTTTGTTCAATTCATGTAATTGCTGAACTCGGAAAATTGTAGATGAATTAAGAAAGTCCAAAAAAGACTAGTTGTTGGTGACGTTTTATTTTTTCTTTAATCATCCTAATATACTGGTGACCACTTGCTAAAAGTATTGTTTTCATCAATTTTTAATCACATCCTATTCAAAAAAATCAATGATAAGATAATATAGTATTAGTAAGTAGATAAGGTATCGCATTAATTTTGTCGAAGAATTTAATCGTGCTTCAAATAGATTAAAATTAGCCATTTGAAAAAGAATATCGCTTGCCTTTCTGTTCTTGCCTGTTTACTGATCATCACGCCGTCAATCGCACAAACTACAGATTTATTGGCCACAAAAGAAACCCGAAATTTACTGGTGAATTTAAAAATACTTTTAAATAAGGGTATCATGTTTGGCCACCAGGATGACCTTGCCTATGGAGTAAACTGGAAATATAAAAAAGATCGAAGCGATATAAAAGACGTAACCGGCGACTATCCAGCTGTGTTTGGCTACGAACTTGGCCATTTAGAAATTGACAGCCCGGTAAACCTTGACAGTGTGCCTTTTGATAAAATGAAAACATACATCGAATGGGCCTATAAAAAAGGAAGTTTAATCAGCCTAAGCTGGCACGTAAACAATCCGCTTACGGGCGAGAACGCATGGTTTCCTGTAGACGGAACCGTAGCATCTATTTTGCCTGGTGGGCCAAAACACGCTTTATTTTTAACCTGGCTAGATAAAGTAGCAGCTTTTGCCAATGATTTAAAAGGTCCAAAAGGAGAGGCGGTGCCCGTTATCTTTAGGCCATACCATGAGTTGAATGGCAGTTGGTTTTGGTGGGGCAAGAACCATTGCTCACCCGAACAATTTAAACAGCTTTGGAAATTTACCGTTGCTTATTTGCGTGATAATAAAAATGTACACAACTTCCTCTACGCCTTTAATACAGATGCATTTTCCAGTAAGGAAGAATACCTGGAACGCTACCCTGGAGATGAGTGGGTAGATGTGGTTGGTTTTGATTTTTATCAAAGAGAAAAGCCGAAGGAAGGATACCTACGTAAAATGGAATACATGCTGACCACATTGGTAGAGGTGGCTAAAGAAAGAAACAAAATTCCTACACTCACAGAGTTTGGTGGCAAGCTAGACGAAACGGATTGGTGGACAAGTACCTTCCTGAAAGCACTGGGGAATCATAAAATTTCTTATGTACTTGGCTGGCGCAATGCAGGCTTAAAAGCAACGGGTGAAATGGAATATTATGTTCCATACACGGGACAGCTCACTGAAAAAGATTTTAAAAAGTTTGTGAAAGAACCTCGTATTCTATTGCAAAAAGATGTGACCTACAAAATGTTGTATGAATAAAAGTGAAAATGATAACCTGAGAAAATCGTAATCCAGGGCACGACCATATCTGGGGAATGCAAACAACAGCCTGAGGAAGAGTTGATAAAAATACAAAACGGAAACCATTACATCAACAAACTCAAAATAAACGCTACATGCAAACGAATCATTCGTTGAAATTTAAGGAAAAAGTTGGCTATGGCTTCGGTGATTTTGCATCGTCGATGTTTTGGAAATTATTTTCCGTTTATCTTTTATATTTTTATACAGACGTTTTTGGAATGGCTGCTGCTGCTGCCGGCACCATGTTTTTAATAACCAGGATATGGGATACGTTTTTAGATCCGGTTATTGGAATCGTTTCTGACAGAACAACCACCAAATGGGGAAAGTTTCGGCCATATATCTTATGGATGGCAATACCTTTCGCTATTGCAGGGGTACTTACTTTTTCATCTCCCGATTTTAGCGTCTCCGGAAAATTAATTTATGCTTACCTGACGTACACGTTAATGATGATGGTTTATTCGTTCATCAACGTGCCTTATGCATCTTTGATGGGCGTGATGACTTCGAATATAAAAGAACGAACCACTTTGGCAACTTTCCGTTTTGTATTTGCATTTGCAGGTAGCATTCTTGTGTTGGCCACGGCAGAGCCACTGGTAGCGGCGCTTAGCAAAACAGCTACAGGAATAGATATCGGCAAGGGCTGGCAAATGACTATTATTATTTATGGGGTTATTGCGGCTATATTATTCTTTTTAACTTTTGCCTGGACCCGTGAAAGAATAAAGCCGCCTAAAGAGCAGAAAACATCTTTAAAAGCCGACCTCGCTAACCTGGCAAAGAATAAACCCTGGTTCATTCTTTTAGGAGCTGGTGTAGCAACGCTTATATTTAATTCGTTGCGTGATGGCTCTACCATTTACTATTTTAAATATTATTTTCAGAACCAGCAAGCATTTCAACTACCGCTGATTGATGTAGCCATTAATTACAGCACGCTTTATCTCGTACTTGGCCAGGCAGCAAATATTGTTGGTGTAATACTGGCAAAGCCTGTATCCGATAAAATAGGAAAGAAAAATACTTTCCTTTATGCAATGGTTATTGCCTGCGTATTGAGTTGCATCTTCTTTTTCTTCAATGAAAATAATATTGCGTTGATCTTTTTGTTTCAATTCTTAATCAGTGTTTGTGCTGGAAGTGTTTTTCCTTTGCTGTGGTCGATGTACGCAGATATTGCTGATTACTCGGAATGGAAAACCGGGCGAAGGGCAACCGGCTTAATCTTCTCATCGTCTTCTATGTCTCAAAAGTTAGGCTGGACCTTAGGCGGTGCCATCACCGGCTGGATGCTTGCGCTTTGGGGCTTTGAGGCTAACATGATTCAAACGGAAGAAGCACGTACCGGCATTAAAATGATGCTGAGTTTCATTCCCGCAGCAGGGGCATTTCTGTCTGCACTCTTTATTATTTTTTATCAACTCAGTGATACGTTTATGTTGAAAGTGAGTAATGAATTAGAAGAAAGAAGGCGGCAAGAGGGAGATGGAAATGCTGCTAAACAATAATATCAGGGCTTTAAAAAAAACAAATTAGATCCTTTTTTAAAAGTGCTGACTATAAATAATTTTAAAAAAAAATTTCAAAAATCATTGGTCAATTCATTTTAAATAAATCAACCAATTAATCATTTGACCGCAAAATTTTATTATATGAAACAACATTTTCAAAAAAGACTGCAATTCCTGTTATCAACGCACAAAGAACTTGTACATAGAGAAAATGTTGAAAAGAGATCAATAAACGGGATCTACAACCGGTTTGAATTTCCGGTACTTACCTGCCAGCATATTCCACTCGAATGGCGTTTCGACCTGAACCCTTCCACAAATCCATTTTTAATGGAAAGGCTGGCTATTAATGCTATTTTAAATGCCGGAGCGATAAAGTTTAATGATAAGTATGTAGTGGTAGCAAGAGTGGAAGCTTCCGACAGGAAATCATTTTTTGCAGTGGCTGAAAGTGAGTCAGGTGTTGACAATTTTAAATTTTGGGAATATCCGGTACACATGCCTGAAACAAAAGTGCCTGATACCAACATTTACGATATGCGTTTAGTGGAGCATGAAGATGGCTGGATATACGGTTTATTTTGCACCGAAAGAAGAGACCCTTCAGCCCCTCCAGGTGATCAGTCTGCGGCTGTCGCACAATGCGGTATAGCCCGCACAAAAGATTTAATTACCTGGGAAAGATTGAACGATTTAAAAACAACATCAGCCCAACAGCGCAACGTAGTTTTACATCCGGAATTTGTAAACGGTCAATACGGATTTTATACCCGGCCACAGGATAGTTTTATTGAAGCAGGCGGCGGCGGCGGTATTGGTTTTGGCTTGTGCGATAATATTGAGAACGCTGTTGTTGAAAAAGAAGTAATCATTCATGCCAGGCAGTACCACACCGTTTATGAATTAAAAAATGGGCAGGGACCTGCACCCATTAAAACCAACATAGGCTGGATGCACCTGGCACATGGTGTGCGCAATACAGCGGCTGGGTTACGTTATGTGCTATATATGTTTATGACAGATTTAAAAGACATTACCAAAGTAATTCATGCACCGGGTGGATATTTTTTAGCGCCTGAAGAGGAAGAAAGAGTTGGGGATGTTTCAAATGTTGTATTCAGTAATGGATGGATAGCAGATCAAAATGGAAGCGTTTACATTTACTACGCTTCATCAGATACAAGATTGCACGTGGCTACCACAACGATCAACCAGTTGCTGGATTACTTGACCAATACGCCAGAAGACGGATTCTCGTCTTTCGAAACCGTTAACGCCATTACCAAATTGATTGATAAAAACAAGGAGGAAACTGTTAACTTAAATGGCAAACCACAAACACAACAAATCGAACTTTAATGTCCGCAGCAGCATCTCCATTACAGTCAACGTTGCTTCAATATAAAACTGAAGTAATAGAAGAATTAGATTCCATTCTCTCCTGGTGGATGAAATATATGCCGGATGAAAAGCAGGGTGGATTTTATGGTTCGGTAAACAATGATAATATTTCTGATGCCAACGCCGTGAAAGGCTTGGTACTCAACAGCCGCATACTTTGGGCATTTTCTGCCGCTTATTCCCGCACTAAAGAGCCATCACATTTAAATTTTGCAACAGAAGCCTATAACTACATCGTAAAGTTTTTTGTAGATGAAGAATATGGCGGGGCATACTGGTCGTTAAATTCAGATGCTAGTGTACACGATGGCCGCAAACAAATTTACGGAATAGCATTTTGCATCTACGGACTTGCAGAATATTATAAAATTACCAACGATAAAAAAGCACTGGAAATAGCGATTCAGTTTTACGAAGTGATCGAAAAATATAGTTTTGATAAAAAAAATAATGGTTATTGGGAAGCATTTACCCGCAACTGGGAAGCCATTGATGATGTTAGGCTAAGCGACAAGGATAGCAATGAAGCAAAAACGATGAATACTCATTTGCACGTCGTAGAGGCTTATGCAAATCTTTACAGCGTGTGGAATGATGAGCAACTAAAGAAGCAGATCATTAATCTGTTAAACTTGTTCGACTCTTATTTCATTAATAAAAATAATCATCATTACAACTTATTTTTTGACAACGACTGGAACCTGAAATCAACTTTACAATCCTACGGTCATGATATTGAAGCTGCCTGGCTCCTGCAGCAATGTGCAGAAATAATCGGGGAAGAGAATGCCATTCTAACCTTCCGTAAACTAGCCTTGCCGGTTACGAACGCAACCATTTCGATGATTGACAAGGATGGAGGAATGTGGTATGAGTATGACGCAGCAAGTAACGAAATGATTTATGAAAAACATTCCTGGCCGCAGGCAGAGGCGATGATTGGATTTTTAAATGCGTACCAGATTTCAGGTGATGCAGGCTGGCTATTTCATTCTTTGCAAAGTTGGAATTTTATTAAACAAAAGATTATAAACAGAAACAATGGGGAATGGTATTGGGGTGTTACGAAAGATAACAATATTATGGAGAAAGAGAAAGCAGGGTTTTGGAAATGTCCCTATCACAGCGGAAGGGCGTGTTTGGAAGTTATTGATAGGGTAGAAGATTTGTTATCTAAAAAGTAGTCGAAATTTTTTAGTTAAAAATAAAAAATATCAAATCTGGTTTTGGAGAAAAAATGCAGATGGGATTTTTATACAGCGGCAATACGAGGCCGACATCTGTAGTTGCGTTTATAACAATAGGGTAGCCTGTTCTAAATTTTGAATCGGAAAATATGGTCTTAACCCGTCATTTTAAAAATTAATATCAACCTTGTTAAGTTTAAAACAAACCAACAGCCAGCATTTACAAATTTTCTATTTTGAAAAATACTTATTAATAATACGGCAATATAGTATTATCTGGCTGTTGTGTGTTTACATAGGACATAATTCAGTGTAAATAAGGCTAACAATGCTATTTTTTAAATTGCCCCATGTTTAAAGTTTTAAATGGCTTATTAAGAGATAAAATAGTATAATAATATACTCTTTATTTATGTATAATTTTACAAAACAAAAAATTTACTTGCTATGTTAAAATTTCAAAAAATTTGTTGCCTCTTTTCTCTTATCATTTTCTGTTGCGGTACTACACTATTTGCTCAGGATAAGTTTGTAAAAGGAACCATCACGGATGGAAAAGGCAATGCTCTGGTAGGAGCAACCGTTAAAGTTAAAAATGCTTTAACAACCGCTACAACGGATGCGGCTGGTAGCTATTCAATTCTCGTCACATCAAAAACTGCATCGCTCGAAATTTCATACGTTGGGATGGAAACCAAAACCGTTTCAGTTGGCACCGGCGATTTTACCAATGTAGAGATGACCAGTTTATCAAACTTGCTAAACGATGTGGTAGTAGTTGGGTACGGAACGGTACGTAAGAAAGATCTTACTGGTTCTGTTGGCTCAATCAAAAGTAATGAGATCACCCAGATTGCTACGCCAGATGTTGTACAGGCCATGCAAGGCAGGGTGGCAGGCGTACAGGTTATAGCCAATAGCGGCGAGCCTGGTGGCGGCGTACAGGTGCGGATCCGCGGCATTGGTTCTATAAATGGTAGTGATCCTATTTATGTGGTTGATGGATATCAAACCGGCGATATTAGTTTTTTAGCGCCTGCCGATATTGAAGCAATCGATGTATTAAAGGATGCGTCAGCAACCGCCATCTATGGTTCCAGAGGTGCCAATGGCGTAATATTAGTAACAACAAAAAAGGGAAAAAGAGGTCCGGTTAAATTTAGCTTTGATTCCTATGTTGCCAACCAAAAGGCCTGGCGGACTATACCCATGGTGAATGCTACTGATTTTTCTAACCTTGTTTTGCAGGCGTATGAAAATGATGGAGCTCCCTTGCCAGTCAACAGTGAATTATACACCAGACTGGATTTTGTTCGTCAAAATAATTATAAGGGAACCAATTGGCAGGATGAAGTGATGCAAAGCGGTTTTATGCAAAATCATTCGCTCACCTTAGCGGGCGGTAATGATCAAAACCGGTTTCGCCTGAGTGGTACTTATTTTACGCAGGATGGTATTGTAAGAAATTCTTCCATGAAAAAATATTTTATAAATTTCAGTAATGACCTTACCATCAGCAAATGGTTGACAGCCGGTATTAGCGGGGCCTTTACTCATTTTGAAAAAAATTATTATAATTCAGATTTATACAGTGGAGTTCTTACAACTGCGTTGGCTGCAGATCCAGTTACCCCAGCATGGAATAAAATTACCAACAACTGGGGGCGGGCAGACATTTCATATACCAATAATCCTGCAAGAGGTGTTGATGAATTGAAAAATAATAAAGGGTATGGCAACTATCTTGTAGCCAATGCCTGGGCTGAAGCTAAAATTATTAAGGGTTTATCCTTCCGTTCACAAGTTGGAACTACCATCAATGCAGGCCACAATAAAAGCTATGCACCGCAGTTTTTTGTAGCTGTAGATGAGGCACGAGACCAAAGTTCTTTGTGGGAAAGAAGAAGTGAATTCAACAGTTACCAATGGACCAATTACTTAAACTACAATAAAACACTGGGTAAACATTCCATTGCAGCAATGGCAGGTGCAGAATTGCAACAAGGGAGGTACAGAGATTTTTATGCTACTGCTTACAACGTACCTGCAGATAAAGACCTGATGTATCTTTCCTCCAGTCAAAGTACCGATTTTCAGGTAAACAGCAGCCAGAGCGAAACCGCCCTGCAATCTTATTTTGGAAGACTAAATTATTCATTCAGCAGCAGATATTTGTTAACTGCTACTGTCAGGTATGATGGTTCTTCAAAATTTCTAGGAACCAATCGCTGGGGTGTTTTTCCTTCTTTTGCGGGAGCCTGGGTAGTAAGTGATGAATCGTTTATGCAAAACATAAAGCCTATCAGTTTATTAAAATTAAGGGCAGGATGGGGCCGGGTAGGAAATGAACAATCTGCTGGTGCTTACGGATATGTAACATCGGTAAGTGGAAATAACATTTATGTTTTTAATGATCAGATTATACAGGGTTTTGCACCGGGTACTTTAAGCAATCCTGAATTGAAATGGGAAGTTAACCAGCAATCAAACGTGGGTATTGATTTAAATTTTCTACGAAACCGGTTAACCTTCACAGCAGATTATTTTGATCGTCAAACAAAAGATATGATTGTAAGTGTTCCAATTCCGGGTTATGTAGGAGCAGGAGCACCAAGGGTAAATGCAGGTTCAATGCAAAATAAGGGGTTTGAATTCACCGGAAATTATTCGGGTGGAAATGTAATAAAATACAATATTGGGGCTAATATCAGTTTCATTAAAAACCAGGTTACCAGCCTTGGTGGTGGTGCTCCTCAAGATGGTGGCGGTGTTGGCAAAATCGGTAATACTACCCGTACAGAAGTTGGACAAACTTTCCCCTACTTTTTTGGAAGAAAAACCGATGGGATTTTTAACTCACAGGAAGAATTGGATGCCTATAAAAATAAAGATGGGATTGCCCTTCAGCCCAACGCAAAACCAGGCGATGTTAAATTTATAGATGCAGATGGCGATGGTAAAATTGATGACCTTGATAGGGTAAATCTTGGAAATCCTTATCCCGATTTTCAATATGGTTTTAATGCGGATGTTTCCTATAAAGGGTTTGATCTAAGGGTTTTCATTCAGGGAGTGCAGGGTAACAGTATTGTAAATGGTATGACCTGGAACACCCGCAACGGAAGCAATGCAGGCGGTGGTTGGAATAATTTTGAAACCATTCGGCTACAGAGCTGGACAGCAGCAATGCCTTCCAATAACGAACCAAGAATGACTGCAAAAGATCCCAACAACAATGTACGTTTTAGCGACCGCTATCTGATGGATGGCAGTTATTTAAGGCTCAAAAATGTGCAGCTTGGTTATTCGTTACCAACAAGCTTGCTGGCCGGTTTAAAAATTACCAGTTTGCGTATATATGTAGCCGCTGATAACCTGTTAACCATTACCAACTATGAAGGCTTTGACCCGGAAATTGGAAGTTATTATGGCAATCCGTATTCCTACGGGGTAGATGTAGGTACTTATCCCCAATCCCGTACATTTAGAGCAGGTGTTAGTTTAAACTTTTAAGATAAAAACAATCAAAAATATTAGCAATGAAAAATATTAATAAAATCTTTTTCCTCTCTGCGTTCATCCTTCTTTCTGCGGGTTGCGAAAAAATATTAGATAAAAAGCCAATCGGCATCCAAACGGAAGAAAACTTTTTCCTGGATCCTACACAGGCCGTGTTAGGTATTAATGGTGTCTATGATGTTACCTCCTGGGATGAAGGCCCGGGTTCAGGGCATAATTACGAATGGATGTATGGAGATGTAATGAGTGAAGATGCAGAAAAAGGAAGTACACCCAGTGATTTTCCTACCATAACCGATTTTAAAAACTGGACCGTTGATCCTGCCAACTCACCTTCAGGAAGTACCTACTTCAATCAGTGGCAGGGAATATTCAGGGCAAATACAGTTATAAAAAACCTGGATATCGCTACCTGGAACCCGGCATTGAAAAACCGTATTATGGGGGAAGCCTATTTTCTTCGTGGATACTTTTATTTTTACATGGCACGACTTTTTGGTGGAATGCCATTGTTTGATGCTCCGGTTATTCCATCTCAATTTGGTACAACTCCAAGAGCGGATTTGGCAGCCACTTATAAATTTATTGAAGCAGATTTTAAAAAAGCAAAAGAATTGCTTCCGGTTAAATCGGCTTATGCAATTGCTGATATAGGTCGAGCTACCAGTGGTGCTGCCGCTTCATATCTTGCCAGGGTAATTATGTTTCAGTTAGGCACAGAGAATAAAAACAACCATACCTGGCAGGAGGTATATGATTTAACCAATGAGGTGGTAGCCTCCGGGCAATATAGTTTGTTGGCTAACTATGCACAAATTTTTGAAGATGAAGGAGAAAACAGCAGCGAATCAATTTTTGAAATTCAATGTAAAGCTACCGCAGAAGGTTGGGGGTCTATCAAAGCAGGTACAACCAACAATATCATTCAGAATAGCAGGAAATTATGGGGCTGGGGATTTAATAATCCTACCACAAGTTTAGCCAATGAGTTTGAAGCAAATGATCCCCGTAAAGCTGCAACAATGTATGCCGACGGAAGCATTGTGCTGGGTATAAAGCAAGTGATAGATTTTCCAAATGAAAATGCTACCGGATATTTAAATCGGAAAGCGGCTATTTTAAAACCATTGGAAGCAAAGGCAAGTGGACAGAATATGCGTAAAATGCGCTATGCTGATGTTTTATTGATGAAAGCCGAAGCTGCTCAAAATCTTAACAAAGATCAGGAAGCAAGAGACATCCTGAATTTGATCCGCACCAGGGCACGCAACAGTTCGAAGCCAAAAGGCTCTATTGAAGGATCTCTTACATACGAGCCAACCGGGGTACCAGCCAATACGTTACCTCCGATTGCTAATTCCGTTTCAGGGCCTGCGCTTAAAACAGCTATCATGCACGAACGCAGGGTAGAACTTGCTGAAGAAGCGCTTCATTATTGGGACCAGGTGAGATGGGGTA
Organism: Ferruginibacter sp.; assembly: GCA_041740215.1. Lineage (GTDB taxonomy): Bacteria > Bacteroidota > Bacteroidia > Chitinophagales > Chitinophagaceae > Ferruginibacter. The sequence goes on along the minus strand of JBGSMI010000361.1, from coordinate 30,440 downwards.
CTTATATGAATTCTTTGTCCGCCAGTGTTCGCTCAAATGCCATGTCGCACGCTATCACTGGTGGTGTAAACCCAGTACCCGTATTACCAATTCCACAAACAGAAGTACAGTCATGGGGGCTCCAACAAAATCCAGGTTATTAATCTTAAAAAAAAACGTTATGAAATTATACAATAAAAAATTAGTCTTTCAAGCTACCAGCGTTTGTTTTTCTGCCCTGTTGTTATTATGGGGTTGCACAAAAGTGCCAGCCTATTCTGAAGACTACGATATCAAATGGCCTGTTCCTAAAATTACCAGTATCACACCGTTAAAAGATACGATTGGCAAAACCATTATTATTTCAGGCGAAAGTTTTGACAAGGTAACCCGGGTAACTATTGGTAATCCTGAAACGCAAGCGACCGTTATTTCCAGCTCAGCTACAAGTATTAAGGTAACCATTCCACGCACTGTTGCTACCGGACCGGTTACCGTATACACCAATTATAAACAGAAGGGCGTAAGTGAGGAGATTTTTACCCCGGTTTATCTGGATGCAAAAGTTAACAACTGGCCGCTTCGCATCACCCGTGGTCAGGCTTTTATTATAAAGGGTGAAAATATGGATATGATTACAGAAGTAGAAGTAGATGGCAATAAGATTGCGATTGCGAGTGGCTCAACTGCAGACCAGGTAAGCATCTCAACGCAAGGCCTTACACTGCCCGACAAAGTAATTGTAAAAGTAACCAAAGCAAAAGCTGGCATTCTTAATGGAACTTCGCCTTTGTTGACGGTTGAGAATCCTTCCAATTTTTTCATTCCTGAAGCGGCTGTCGTTATGTTTGATTTTGAAAATGGTGTGAATCCTTTTGTACCCGATGCAAGCAATCAACCGACTACTGCTGCATTAAACGGCAGCGGTGCGCCTAAGGCAAGAGATGCAAAGTATTTAACGGTCACCAAAACCTCCGCTACCAATTGGCAAGATTTAGGTACTGCACCCTACACTACAAGTACCAACTTAGCTGCTTTTCATAAACCTTATTTTACCTTCCTGGTTAATACAAGAGGAAAGGATGGTTACATGCAAGCAGAGTTTACCCAGGGGGGAACCAGATGGGGGTTGCATTTCAAAGGTGGCAACTCTTCATTTGATTACAATTTAAAAACAACTGGGTGGACCTGGGTGAGTGTAGAATTAAAAACAGATAACCTCGAGAAATGGGGCGGTTCTGGTACTTCCTTTGACCCCAAAGGCGTTATCGACCAGGTAGTACTTGGCTTTAAATTGGGCAACGGATCGGGTAATATGGAAATAAATGTAGACCAGGTAATGATAACCGACGGTCCACAGAAACCTGTTTTAAAAGCATTTGATTTTGAAGATAACGTGAACCCATATTCTGGTTCAGCAACTAATGGACTCAATCAAAGTGGCATCCCTACAAAGAGCGGTGATAAATACCTGACTGTAGGACTAACAAACGCTGCCAACTGGAACTGGACAGGCGATATTAATAAATCAGGCCCTATAGATCTTACTGCGGTGGCCAATGCATATGTAAACTTCTGGATTAACACCAATGGGAAAAAAGGTTTCTTTCAGGTTGAAACAAACCAATCGAATGTAAAATGGGGCGGTGACCTTAATTCGAGTGACTATTTTGTACAAACAACCGGTTGGAAATTATATAGCCTTAGGCTGGCTGATATTAACTGGGGTAAGTGGGGCGGAACCGGAACAGCAACAGGGCTGGATGCAAAGGGCATACTTGATTATTTTAAAATAGGCTTTAGTACTGGTAATGTGGCAGGTGGGTACGAAGTGAATATTGATGATGTCTACATTTCGGATGGGCCAATGTTTTAGACTAAATCGAAGAAACCGGCGGTCGAATATAGTCCGCCGGTTTTTCTTTTTCCGCTTATTTAAGCATCATCTGCATTTTAAAATAGGTGTCGAAGAATTAACTTGAATAAAAGGTAGGTAGGAGGCAATTTTATAGAATAAGAATCAATAAATTTTACTGAAAGTACAATTACGGTACTCAAGGTTTATTGAAAATCCTGGTTAAGTCTATGCTTGATCTTTTTTTAGATGGCTGCTCCGGTGGCAGAAATATTTATAAAAAAAATAAACAAACTTGCAATGAAAAAAGCTTTACTAATTCTGGTAACATTTATTGGTAATTATTTACCGGGAGGCATGAATGCCCTGGCACAGTCACCCATCTTTAATTCTATTACTCCAAATAATACAAGTATTCAAAAATTTGAAAAGTTGGAGTTAACGGTAGCACTTACCGCTGGCTATACAAATCCTTACGATTATGATGATATTTTGATACGGGGTATTTTTACTGCACCCTCCGGCAAGAAGGATACTATTGAGGGATTTTACATGCAGAACTTTACATTGAATACAAGCAGTGGCAATCTTACACCAACAGGAAGCAACAATTTCACCATAAGGTACGCACCCGCAGAAACGGGCAGTTACAGCTACCAGGTTGCCTGTATAAATACACTAGGAAGTGCCCTGTCTGCAGCAAATTCATTTCAATCCGTTGATGCTGATAAAAAGGGTTTTGTACGCCGGAATCTCAGCAACTATCTGAAATTTGATGATGGAACTCAATACATTCCTATTGGGCAAAACCTGGCCTGGCAACAAAACAACAAATACCTGAATTTTAAAAACTGGACAGATAAACTGGCTGCTAATAATGCTAATTTTATTCGTCTGTGGCAATGTTCCTGGGGACTCGGTATTGAATGGAGAGGTGCACCTTATGAAGGATTGAAAAAATACCGGCAGGACAATGCATTCTATACAGACAAGTTACTGGAGGAATGCAATGCCAAAGACATTTATATGATGCTTTGCATCAACCACCATGGAATGGTTTCAAGTACAACAGATCCTAACTGGCCCGACAATCCATACAATGCCGTAAATGGCGGCCCCTGCGTTAATACCTGGGATTATTTTATAAACGCTTCAGCAAAATCTTTGCATAAAAACAGGCTGCGGTATATTGTTGCCCGCTGGGGGTATTCCCGCAATATTATGAGTTGGGAATTATTCAATGAAGTAACCTGGACCGACCAGTATAATACCTATAAAACGCAGATAAAAAACTGGCACCAGGAGATGGCTCAATATCTAAAATCAAAGGATCCATTCAGGCATTTAATTACCACTAGCTTTGCCCATGACGACCAGGACCCCGCTACCTGGAACCTTCCCGAAATAGATTTTACTCAAACCCATTATTATAATGGATCGCCCAATGTAGAAACTGTTTTGGTGAATGGTTTAAAAAGTTATCTTGATCAGTTTAATAAGCCAACTTATACAGGGGAATTTGGTGTGAACACAACACAATCTAATTTATCGTCCAGCGATCCCAATGGCATTCATATCCACAACAGTGTTTGGGCAACGCTTTTTGGCGGAGGCATGGGTGCAGGTTCAACCTGGTGGTGGGATTCTTACATTGAGCCCCAAAACCTTTACAGCCATTATAAAGCGCCTGCAATTGTAGCTGCCAAAATTGAACTTGCCAACCAAAACTATAAACCAGTGGCCGGCACAGTAACGGGCGGAGGCAACTCGGATGCTGCTGTATCACCGGGTTTCGGATGGGGCAAAGCACCCGCAGCTTCTTTTACCATTGATGCAACAGGCAGTATAACACCTGCTGCCAACAACCTTGGAGAATATATGTACGGGGCACAGTGTAAATCTGCCGAACGCAACCCGCCAACATTTACGGTAACTTTCCCAATTGCTTCACAGTTCGGGATACGAACATCCGACATCTCTGCTTTTTGCAATGCGCAACGGGTACAAATATTGCTGGATGGAGTAGAAGTATTGAATAGCCCGGCCAGCGCAAATACAACCTTCACCATCAATGTACCCTCCGGAACCCACACAATACAAGTGGACAATGCGGGTGGTGATTGGTATAGAATAAGTGGGTACACTTTCTCTAATCTTGGTGCTGCCTTAAATATGTACTTGCTTAAAAGTGCCGACAGCAAAAGAGCAGCAGGCTGGGTACACAATAAAAAATATAACTGGGTAGATGCCGGACCTTCCGGCGCTGTTCCACCAGCAGTTGCCGGAGCAGTTTTGTCTATTCCCGGAATTACAAATGGTAGCTATGAAGTAAGATGGTTTGAATGTACCAACGGCACAGAATTATCAACAGGTACTGTGGTGGTTTCAAATAACGTTTTACAACTTAGCTGTCCATCTATTGCATGGGATGCTGCATTTACAGCATATGAGCTTACTACTTTACCTATCAGGCTGGGAAGCTTTAAGGGCTTGGTACAAAGCAAAAAAAATCTTTTGTTAATTGGTATTTCCGAATCAGATAACGTGGAGGATATCGTTATTGAAAGAAGTAAGGATGGAGCCGACTTCCTGGCTTTAGGAAATTTAAACAAAATCAATAATAGCTTTAAAGGCGATCACCAGTTTTCTGATAAACAGCCACTCGATGGAAAGAATTTTTATCGCCTTAAAATTATTGACAAGGATGCAAAGTTTACTTATTCAGGTATTGTACTGCTGGAAAATAAGAACGTTGCTTCCTTTAAAATTTATCCAAATCCGGTAACTGATGTGCTGGAAATAAAAGGTACTGGAGCAAACAATCAACAATACAATGTTTGCATATTTGACAATGCAGGAAAAAAATTATTGAATCAAACTGCAAAAGCAACCGATAATAAATTCAGCTTTTTAATCCCTGTACAAAAGTTACCAGCCGGTAATTATTATTGTATTGTGTTTAACGGAAAAGGACAGCCGATGGATTCTCAAAACTTTATTAAACAGTAGGTTTTTTTTTCGCTTAGTTAAAGTTAAAAGTGATTAAACATGCCATTGGCTAAAAACATTTTAAGCCATTGTTATTCATTGCTGATATAATCGTTTAAGATGAAAAAATTAATATTGTTTTTTTCGTGTATCCAGGGTTTCCTTGTTTCAGTAAGTCAGCCACTCCCTTCCGGTGCTTTTACAATTGATACTGCATCTTTCCTGAATGGTAAGTTACCGGTTACCAATATTTTATTGAACGACCGCAATGATAAAATTCAGTTTGCCATTATTGCAGATATCAATGGTGGAAATATTCCCGGTATTTTGGAAGATGCCACGGGAAAGTTAAATAAACTGCAACCTTCGTTTGTAATGTCTGTTGGAGACCTTGTGGATGGATACACACGGGATTCAGCTCTTGCCGAAAAACAATGGTTACAATTTAACACACAGGTGCAACTGCTCAAAATGCCCTTTTTCTACGTTTCGGGTAACCATGACGTAAGTAATGAGTTTTTAAAGCAGCAATGGAATAAGCGGTTTGGCCGCACCTATTATAATTTTTTGCATAAAAATGCTTTGTTTCTTATACTAGATACCGAAGATGGAAAAACAGATGGCATCAGCAAATTACAGTCTGATTACATCGCAGCCGCAATAGCAAATCATCAGGATGTACGATGGACCTTTGTATTTATGCACCGGCCGTTATGGTCTTATGGTAACGAAGCCGGTTACGAAAAAATTGAAACAGCTTTGAAAGGAAGAAACTATACCGTTTTCTCTGGTCATCATCACAATTATTTATATGGTACAAAGGATGGACAGAAACATTTTGTATTGGCTACTACGGGCGGCGGCACTAACGGGAGAGGGGCAAAATTTGGAGAATTTCATCATCTTACCTGGGTTACGCTGGCCGAAAAAGAGCCTGAAATTATTAATATTTCCTTAGATGGCCTTGTGCAGGAAGACATTGTTTCCACAGACATATACCCTCAAATTCAGACACTAAGAACGGGTAACTGGCTGCACGCCAATCCAATCATATCTGCAAATCGATTTACCCGAAATGCGTCACTGATACTTCGTTTCAACAATCCTACCAATACCTTATTAACGGTATCGGGAAAAATGCCAGTTGGTAAATACTGGCAGTGTACAACTCCTGAAATCAACGTAAACGTGCCAGCTAATAGCACCGTAAATAAACTGGTTGATTTTGAAAGTTCAAATAAAAACTTACCGCTTGACCTTGACAAATTATCTGACATTGAATGTAAGTTAACAGGAACCTACCAGCTCAATGGGCAGGCTTATCAATTGGATGCGGCTATCCGGTTAAAAGTTGACTGGACAAGGGTTATACCGATTTATAAAAGTAACAGTTCCATCGTAAACGAATCAGTTAAGGAAACAGTTATAACCGTTGACCGGCCAGAGTATATTGAAGAAGATTGGGATTGGCATGGTAAGGATGATGGGCTTTTAAAGTTTCGGTTGCAACACGATAAATCACGTTTGTATATGGAAGTGCTGGTTAAAGATGATACCTACCAGCTTGGTGGCGATCTCCACGATCAACTGCAATTATTTTTTCAAAAGCCCGGCGAAAAAAATGTATCGTGCATTACCATCAATCCATCACTGAGCAGTCAGGATGTTGTAACTACTATTCAAGGTTTTACCAGTACATCAGCATGGTTAAATAAAACCGAATGGGTATTAAAAATCAACCTTCCGTTGCATGATATCAGCGATATGGGAAGGCTAAGGTTAAATATCAGCTATAAAGATGTGGACGATGTTTCCAACACCAAGCCATCCATTATTTTCTGGAAGCCTCGTTGGGATGTTTCGGCAGATTATCCTGAATCGGGAATTTTTATATTGAAATAATAGTGAATTCTTTTTCCGGTTATCTAAGAAAATGAAATCCTAAATGCTGAATATTCGCTTGAATGTTTCCAGCATATTTTTACAAAAACGTATAAATTATTTAAAACACCATCCCATGAATTTATATAAATATATTCGGGGCATCATTTTATTAATAATGCTTCTTTCATTCAATAACCAATTTTTATTTGCGCAATCCATGAGCATACATCTTCAAAGCAATTGGAAGTTTAGGGAGGGAGGCACTAAAGAATGGATGCCAGCCAATGTGCCGGGCTGCGTACACACCGATTTATTATCCAATAAAAAAATTGAAGATCCCTACTTTCGGGCAAATGAAGAAAGTCAACAATGGATTGGTCAAAAAGATTGGGAATATTCTACCAGTTTTGATGTAGAAAAACCAATGCTTGCAAACCGTACTATTTCGCTGGTATTTGAAGGCCTTGATACCTATGCGGATGTTTATTTAAATGGAGAACCCTTACTCAGCGCAGATAACATGCATCGCACATGGCGCATCAACTGCACGGGAAAGCTCAAAGAAAAAGACAATCACCTGTTGGTTTATTTTCATTCGGTATTTAAAAAAGCGATGCCTTTAATCACCACGGCGCCCTTTCCCTTATTTCAGTTTCCCAATAACGACCAGGCAGATACAATGGTAAGTATGTATGTTCGAAAAGCAGGTTATCATTTTGGCTGGGACTGGGGCCCAAGACTTGTTACAGCGGGTATTTGGAAACAAGTGAGTTTGGAAGCTTTTGATATTTCAAAAATTGAAGGGGTTCAGATCACTACAAAATCATTGGCAAAGAATTTAGCTGCGATGACAGGTATGATTGAAGTTAAGTCACTTCAAAATACAGACGGGGTAATTTCAATTAAGATGGAAGACCAAACCATCGTGAATAAAAAAGTTGCGCTAAAAGCCGGACTCAATAAAATCAATGTTGAATTTGAAGTGAAGAATCCAAAACTTTGGTGGAGTAATGGTCTTGGTAAAGCAAACCTTTACAGTTTTGCAATTCAGTTATCTCACGATGAACAAATAGCAGATACTTATTTGGTTACTACCGGCATTAGAACCATTAAAGTAGTTACAGAAAAGGACCAGTTTGGAAAAAGCTTGTACGTGGTTTTAAACGGGCGGCCGGTTTTTATGAAAGGAGCTAATTATATTCCGTCTGATAATTTCACCAACAGAACCTCTGATAAGCAATATGAGTTCACGGTGAAATCGGCTGCTGAAGCCAATATGAACATGTTGCGTGTGTGGGGTGGTGGGTATTTTGAAAAGGATATTTTTTATAATCTTTGCGATCAATATGGGATACTCGTTTGGCAGGATATGTTGTTTGCATGCGCCACCTATCCTGCAAACGAAACATATTATAAAAGTGTAACCGAAGAAATTAAGGATAATCTTAAACGTATCCGCAATCATCCCGGCTTAGCGCTTTACAATGGAAATAACGAGGTAGAAGTGGCCTATTATCAATGGGGATATAAACAAAAACTAAATCCCGAAAACCAGCTTATCCAGGAAGCCAATATGAAAAAACTTTTTTACGAAGTAATACCGCAGGCAATTCAAAGCGTGGATTCTACCCGGTATTATCATCCCACTTCTCCCAATACAGGATACAACAATATTCCGTTGGAAAATGGAGATGTACATTATTGGTCGGTATGGCATGGTAAAGAGCCTTTCGAATCCTACAATACCAATGTAGGACGTTTTATGAGTGAATACGGTTTTCAATCTTACCCCGAATTGGAAACGGTAAAATCTTTCACCTTGCCGGAAGACAGGGAATTAAACTCCAAAGTAATGCAGTCGCACCAACGTTGCATGGCAGACGATTTAAAAGATAAAGGCTATGGCAACCGCCTGATAAAACATTACATGCAGCAGTATTATAAAGAACCTGTTGGCTTTGACAATTATCTGTATGTAAGCCAGTTATTGCAGCAAAAAGGAATGGCTATTGCCATTGAAGCGCACCGCAGGAATATGCCTAAATGTATGGGTACACTTTATTGGCAAATTAATGATTGCTGGCCTGTAGCCTCCTGGTCAAGTATTGACTATGCCGGCAAATGGAAGGCTGCCCATTATAAAGTTCGTGACTTGTATAAAGAATTTCTTATTTCTACAATGATAGAGAAGGGCAAATTGAAGGTGTATATTGTTTCGGATAAAACTATTCCTGCCAATGTTAAACTAAAAATTACTATCACCGCTTTATCAGGTAAACAACTTTTTAGCAAAGTGATTAGAACTACCATTGATCCCAATGCAAGTAAAGTATATTTTGAAATTGATTCTTCCCTTTTACTTAAGGGATTGAATAAAAAAGACATCTTTTTTTCAGCCAGTATAGCCGAAAATGCCAATGTGCTTGCTACAAATAATTTCTACTTTGTTCCGGAAAAGGAATTAAATCTGGGTAGTACAAATATCCTGACAAATATAGATTATCAAGCTGGAAAATATATAATCACTCTTACTTCAAAACAACTTGCCAAAGATGTTTACGTTTCTATACCGGGCGTAACGGGCTTCTTAAGCAATAACTATTTTGATCTTTTGCCGGGTGTAACATCAACAATTTATTTTGAACCCGAAAAACCGGATGCCGGTTTGAAAAACAGCTTTAAATTTATTTCTTTAGTTGACAGTTATTAATTTGACTCTGGAGTTTACGCAGAAAATCAATCAGGTAATAAACTTGGGATTTATCATTTGCAGTGTTTTTTAAGTATGTAACTGTATTTACTTTTTTGAGCAATCAAAAAAAAACATCTGGTATGGCATGGTAAAAAAAACCGGGCATTTGGAAGAAGTATCCGGATAGGATAGTTGATAAAAATAGAAGCCTTACACAAACCAAAAAGGGGATCAACCTAAGTTGTAAAGTGCAAGCGGTGCTACCGTTCCAAAATGGGCAGACCGTTGACATTCTCATTCGTTTTTCAAAGTGTACTAACTCTGCTCTGCTTCTTCGCCGACCCACATTTTAGCCCCTTTTGCCAGAAACAGAACCATGGCACCAAAGAACTGAAATTTTGCAAATTCACATCCAACATCTATTTTGAATTTTAAATAGTATACTTTAAAAGATGACATTCATTGCTTCCGTAATCGCTAAAAAAATCGTTGCTATCATTGCCGACTCTTTGGTAACATCAGTAAAAGAGTTATTGAATATGAAACGTTCTTAAATTTTTTCAAAGACAAAGCAAAAGGAACTCCTGTTGCTGAAAACAAAATCAAACCAAATTTAGCTTCGGTTAGTCTGGCGGAAGGAAGTTCATTTACCTAACTTCGGCAATTTATGAACGATATTAGTCCGTTACTTTCCAATCGTTATTTGTAGATAGTATTCGATGTTACTTGCTGCATCATTATATTGACTTCCGGTTTGAGCTGTATTACGCTGTTATGTTCAATCACGCAAGAACAGGGCCGGTAGCTCAACGCATCTTGCTCTATTTGCACGCTGCGTTGCTTAAAGCGCTTTATCCAATCATCCCAATGAAACTCATCTGTTATGTTTCGTAAGAAGTACAACTGATCACACTTTGGCATCTTTTCCTAATTTTAAATCTGATTCTATCGGATAGGCGCCTATTGGCTTACACCGCAATGGGTAAAAGATTTAGGAACCCCTATCTATCAGGCGGAAACCGGGGTTACTACCATTGGTATGCCGATCATCAAAGCAATTGATCGTCGGCAAGATCCGCAGCCTTTGTTTTAGTACCAGAACTGGAAGGCAATATGTGATTGGCCGTTTGCTAAATCCATTGATAAAAGGTTGGCAAAACTACTACGGCCATTTTTCTAAAAAGATAGCTGAACTACCTATGGTACTTTGTAAACAAACCCCTTGGAAAATGGTCACATCCAATCTATCGGGAGGCACAATCGGGTGGATTTATGCAAGAACCACAGTTGCCGTGATATATTGTGTAAAATGCATTCCGACTTGTTTGCCCATCGGCGTGTAGACAAGTGCTTCTAATTGCCACCATCATTTTAGAAAAGAACTCGTATAGCGAGATAGAGCTAAAAGATCGGATAGCTATAAGATCGAACCGTTCGCATGCGCTTCTTTGAGAAGCAGCGGGCAAAATCCCTCTTGCTTTTCCCGACTGCAAAAAGTTTTATTCTTTTGTATTCTGTCTTTCTGTTTTTAAAGTTTTTTTGTTCAAACTATTCTTTTCGAGGTATCAAGCGTATTGAACTAATTTCCGCAACATTTTCATTTTGAATTTTAGACGCCCTTAGTTTTATAGTCTGTTTACCCCCGCCAATATGATAAGTTCCTATTTTTAAATGCTCCCAGCCTCTCATTTCGTACGCCTCTTTTCTTGGTACTCTATCAGGGCTGGGAATTTGTTTTGAATAAGAACGATTTTGTATCACTACTTCTCTATTTTCATCTCCTATACTACATATAATGTGTGAACCAATATCCTTTCTTTTACACAAATAGTCAAGCTCCACTTCGTAGTATCCCGGGTTTTTACAATCAATTTCCCAATAAATGCTGTCATTGGTACTAATCCATTTTTCAATCCAGTCATGCGCCCACCCGTGTCCTTCTTTGAATTTAATTCCAGAAGATAAAGTGGCTTCGAACGCTGGTAAGTCTACACCGAGTTGCGAAAGAATAACCGGCCTGTTATATTGCAGGCCACTGGTAGCTTTTGCAAACCAATCTTTGTAGTTGTTTAAGTACTGAGATGTTAAATCTTTTTTAAGCAATGCTATATCAATTTTTTCTTCGGGATCTTTCAATATGTCATACAGTTCAGGTTTATCCTTATCATATACAAAACGATATTGATCGAATCGAAAGCCTCCTGAGTTCATTTGGGCTGGTACTTCCATAAAATTAACATGAGTGTAAAGTCTTCTATGAGTGTCAAAAGAAGCGGTGTCATTTAACAGTAAAGAAGCCAAACTCACCCCTGCAAGTGGTTTTCCGGGAATATTTTTTAAATTACACAAGTCACGCAACGTTGGAAAAATATCAATATGCCCTGCAGAAGTTTCATTCGTTTGCCCCGCCGGGATATTGTTTTTCCAACGAACAAAAAAAGGCACACGAACACCGCCTTCATGTACACTTCCTTTAATTCCCTTCATCATCCCGTTGTACCGGACGCCATTGGGTCCGTTATCCGATAAAAAAATGACGATGGTGTTTTCCTCCAGCTTACGCTCTTTTAGATAACGTAAAATTCTGCCAACATTGTCGTCAATGTTTTCTACCATTCCATAAATACTTGCCAATTCGTTTTCTAGGCCTTTGGCTTTGTATTTATTGAAATATTTATCAGGTACCTGGTGCGGAGAATGAGGCGCATTGTAAGGAATATAGCAAAGAAAAGGCTCGTCTTTGTTCATTGACATAAATTTTAAGGCAGCATCAGTTAACACATCTGATATATAGCCTTTTGTTTTTACCATTTTGTCATTATGCTCAAGGTTAGTGTTAAAATAGTTAGACCAATGGCCTGCACAAAACCCTAAGAACTCATCAAATCCCTGATCGTGCGGACGGTTGGGATAATGTTGACCGTTGTGCCATTTACCAAAGATTCCAGTTCGATAGCCATTCGCTTTGAATAATTCTGCTATAGTTGTTTCATCGGAATCCATAACCTCAAGCGCTTTAGAAACTGATAACACACCTGCGTTTAAATGATATCGACCAGTTAATATGCTTGCTCTGGAAGGTGCACACAAAGGACTTACATAGAAATGAGTTAACTCGGTTCCACTTTTTGCAAGGTTGTCTAATTGCGGTGTTTCAAGTACGGGATTGCCATGTAAACTTAGGTCTCCCCATCCCTGGTCATCCGTAAGAATCAATACAACATTGGGTTTGTTTTGAGCAATAACCAGCGTATGAATCAGCAATACCAGTGAGATAAGAAAATATTTGTCTTTAGTCATTAAGTTTCGAATTTTAGTTTGAATGATTTTAAAAAAATTATAAAATTTTAGAAACAGGAGGTAAAAAAAACCTACAGAATCCTGTTATCGGCTAATAACTGGAACTAAAATGTTGTCAATTCGGCCTTACCACAATTTCACAAGAGAATTCCAACAGTCCAATAACTTGTGTCAGCTCTATTTTTTTGCAATACCATGTTGTAAATTTTATCGCTCATCAATTATTTTAAAAATTAAAAAGTTTATTGAGGCAGGTTGCAAGGTTAATTCGAATTTCTTTTAGACTTTATACATTTTTTAATGATCGTTTCTTTTACAAAGTCTTTTCCAGATGTATTGGTTGCATCTAATGAAGGTGCGCAATGAATTATTTGGTTTCTAATTTATATTGCCTGTTATTATTTGGATTAATAAAGCTAATGGTTGTTTTTATATTTTCTCTTTCAGATAAATTTATAACTGAAATTACGCTTTATTTTTTATCGTCAGAAATGTGGGCTGTTGCATCAATGATTTTAAGATTCTTGTCTATTTCCGGTGAGAGAATTTGCTACAATTGGTAAATTATTTTTTTGATTATATCGTCTGTTTGCCTGCTGCGAAGTATAAACTGTTTGATGAAAAGAACCGGTTTCAGTAGTCATAATAGGTGCCAACACATTAACTGGTTACCCCCAGGTAGCTAACCCAATAATATCAGCATTTCTTTAAAACATATTCAGGAATTTGCTAACGGCCGGTGCATGCGCCAGTTATAGGGATATTCCAAGTTGTAAGCTCCCTTACCCTTCCCCGACTTAATATCCCAAATACCTTATTCATCAATAGCAAGTTTTAAGCGTTTACTAACTGGCTGAAATCGATACCAGGAAGTTAAATTGTTTACTTTCAATGTAACTATAATTACGATGGATTTCATGGAATCCAGCTTTGCATTAAATTGCTCCACACTCTGAAGAAGTGTTGTGTACTTTAAATCTCGTGGCATTGAATAAAAATGAACTGCAAGAAAATCAAAAACAGGATGCATTTCGTCCGCAACTTTGCGGCCCCATGCAAGATCATCTGAGTTGCCAACAAGTGTTATTTTACGGCAAAATACTTCCGCAACAATTTTATTCAGAAGCCTCTGGCTCGTGGAGTCATCAATTCAATGACAGCATCAATACAGGAAACAATTTTTTCAGGATTATATTAAACGATCCCAGCGGTGGTAATTTTCATTAGCAGATTGCACAAGTAAAGAGCAGCAGCCTATATGACAATCCGTTCACCATCTTTCCAAATGTCAAATCCGGACGGCTTTTAATTGAATCAAAAAAATCCAGTTGCAATCCAATCAGACAGGATTTGGAATTTCATTTCTAAATAAACCTTCGGGTGCCGGAAAAATTCTCTCTGAATTCTTTAGGTGTACACCCTTTCTTCTTTTTAAACAACCGGTTGAAATTTGAAATATTATTAAAGCCGCAACTGTAAGAAACTTCAGCAATTGAATTGGTGGTATCTATTAAAATACGGGAGGCATGCCCGAGTCTGATTTCATTTAAACTATCAATATAAGTAATACCAGTGCGTTTTTTTATAAAGCGGCTAAAAGATACCTCCGTCATACTCACCAGTTTGGCAATGTCATTTAAAGCAATCTGTTTATCGTAATTTTTATTCATGTACTCAAATGCCTTTTCGATTCTCCGGCTGTTAAAGTTAAATTGCGTTTCGCTGTTGAAACCTGACTTTGACAATGTTCGAATATTACGGGAAGCAGAAAGATCGTGTAAAATATTAATTAATGCCATAACTGAATCAAAACCACTTTCTTTTTCCAGCGATAAAATACGGGGGTAAATATTTTGGGCTGTTTCTTTTGAAAAGAGTATTCCCTTTACAGAAAGGTCATACATCTTACGGATAAAACTTAACTGGTTTCTTCGAAGAAATTTTTCATCCAATAAATCCTTGTGCCATTGAATCGTGACCTCTTTGATATCGCCGGATTTACATTGGTGTGTGAACCAGGCATGCGACAAATTTGGACCAATCAACACCAGTTCCACGTCATCAATTAAGTCGATGTGATCGCCTACGATCCGCTTGGCACCTTTGGCATTGATGATTAGGTTCAACTCAAATTCTTCATGGTAATGTAAAGGGAAATTAAATTCCTTTTTAACCCTGGAAAAAATGGTAAAGCAATCATTTTGTGTTAGTGGAGTAATTTCTCTTACAATATCGTTCATTCCAGATAGTAGCTTTAGTCGTAAACATAACAATAACAAAGTGAAAGTACTAAAAAGATTAATAAAATAGTACCATTCTTTTTTTATCTTTTGCTAACTTGAAACCTTTCAACCACCTGCAATAACTGCCATTTTCCGGAATTTATGGTAACATCTTATTCAATTCAATCTATTAAAAGATAATATAGTACTAGTTAGTAGTTAAGTTATCGCATTAATTTTGTCAGTGAGTTTCCGCCTGATTTAAAACGATTAAAATTAGCCATTTGAAAAAAAATAACGCTTGCTTTATTGTTCTTGCCTATTTGCTCATTATCAACCCTCTAATCGCACAACCTTCAGATAAATATGCGACGAAAGAAACCAGGAATTTGATGCTGAATTTAAAAAAGCTTTTAAATAAAGGTGTTATGTTTGGCCACCAGGATGCGCTTGCCTACGGTGTAGGCTGGAAATATGAAGCTGGTAGAAGTGACATAAAGGACGTGACAGGGGAGTATCCGGCCCTTTATGGTTGGGATTATTCCGGTCTCGAAAAAAAGGATGGCCTGGTAAATATTGATGGCGTGCCTTTTAAAAAAATGCGTGATCGGATTTTGAATAAGGAAGACTGCAGGGCAAAACACGAATAGCGGTTTCGTAGCGGTAAAAGTCTTACCTGGTGTTGCATGGATTGTTTAAGACAATCAAAATGGCGGACGGTTTTAGAAAATAAAATAGAGATGGTATTAAAATGACTGGGTAGGATAAAGTTGGGATATTAGAATGTTCGTAATACAATTGCACGGCTACATAGAAATTATAATGGGTTAAAAAACTCTACCGGCAGGTAATAACTGCAATTGTGGAATCCTTTGTTTTTAATGGATGATTACTATCAGGGCGTTTTAAAAATAACTGAAAACTTAGTATTTTATTAAAAAATTGATATGAAAATCTCATTTAAACTTCTTGTGATCTTATTTTTTTTCTCCCAGTCAATCCAGGCTCAATCCTCTTTTGTTCGTGTAAAAGATCACCAGTTTATCCTTAATAATAAACCTTATTACTATATCGGAGCCAACTATTGGTACGGCGGATTATTGGCACTCGTAAAAGATCCGGCAAAGGGAAAAGAGCGACTTAAAAAAGAACTAGATTTTCTACATAAACATGGCGTAAACAATTTAAGGGTATTGGCAGGTGTAGAGGGCAGCGGCAATATTAACGGAGTAAAAAGAGTAGTACCTTCTTTTCAAAAAACACAGGGAGCATTTGATATCGATCATTTAAAAGGGCTTGATTACCTGTTGGTAGAAATGGGCAAAAGAAATATGAAGGCCGTTATTTATTTAAGCAATAACTGGGAATGGAGCGGAGGTTTTTTACAGTACCTTAACTGGAATGGATTGCTGCCTGACAGCATCATGAAGCGGAAATTAAGCTGGGATGAAAACAGGGATTATGTAAAACAATTCTATACCTGCGACCCATGCAAAGAAGCGTACAAAGTACAGGTACAATTAATTGTAAACAGAACGAATACCATTACCAGAAAATCATACCAATCAGACGCAGCTATCATGGCTTGGGAGCTGGCCAATGAGCCAAGGCCAATGCGGGTGGAAGCAATCCCTGATTACAAAAAATGGATTGATGATGCATCTGCTTTTATTCGTTCCAACGATAAAAATCACCTGATTACAACTGGTGCCGAAGGCGAAATGGGAACAGAAAACCTTGAGACATTTGAAGCGATTCATGCAATAAAAAATATAGATTATCTCACCATTCATATCTGGCCAAAAAACTGGAGCTGGTTTATTGATACAGCAATTAATAAAAGTTACAGCAACATCAGCAGTAAAACAAAAACCTATATCAGCAACCATACAGCAGTTGCCAATCGTTTAAAAAAGCCATTGGTGATTGAAGAATTTGGGTTGCCCCGTGATCGACATTCTTTTGTGAATCAATCTTCCACTAATCTTAGAGATAATTATTACCGGGAAATATTTGATATGGTCAATAAAAGCCGGTTCAATCAGGGAGTCATAGCAGGCTGTAATTTTTGGGGCTTTGGAGGTAAAGGAAGATCAGCCATCAAAAGTAATTATTGGTGGAGTGAAGGTGATGATTATTTGGGTGATCCACCACCAGAAGAGCAAGGTCTAAATACTGTTTTTGATAATGACACAAGCACCTGGAAACTTATCACTTTCTTTACAAAAAAATTGTAATAATTTTAAGTCCTTCAGAATGAACCAAAAAAATAAAATGAAACGAATCTTGCTCTTCCTGTTGATTGTTGTTACAAGTATCAATGCAGAAGCACAAATAAAAAAAACAGATAAATTAACTGATAAAAAAGTTAAAGCTTTACTGGCAAAAATGACCCTTGAAGAAAAAGTGGGACAGATGACCCAGGTGACACTCGGGGTAGTGAGTGATAGTCCTGACGGAACGATCAACCCAACCAAATTAAAAAAGGCATTACAGGAATATCATGTGGGCTCTATTTTAAATGTAAC
This sequence comes from Ferruginibacter sp., assembly GCA_041740215.1. Lineage (GTDB taxonomy): Bacteria > Bacteroidota > Bacteroidia > Chitinophagales > Chitinophagaceae > Ferruginibacter. The sequence goes on along the minus strand of JBGSMI010000361.1, from coordinate 12,992 downwards.
GGGTCATGCGGTTTCAGTGGAACAATGGCATAAAATACTAACTAATATTGCAGACGAAGGCAACAATACCCGGTTGAAAATACCGGTTGTTTACGGTCTGGATGGAATACATGGTCAAACCTATACGTTGGATGCAACGTTGTTTCCACAAAACATTGGAATGGCGGCTACCCGTAACATTGAACTTACTAAAGCCATTACAAAAGTGGCAGCAAAAGAATTAAGGGCGTCTGGTGTGCGTTGGAATTTTGCTACAGTATTGGATATCGGCAGACAGCCTTTGTGGTCAAGGTTTCCTGAAACTTATGGAGAGGATGTTTTTATTGGTAAAACAATGGGAGCTGCTGTAATTAAAACATATGAGGAAGATGGCTTACGCAATACCACTGCAGTAGCAAGTTGTATGAAACACTACCTGGGTTATTCCGCATCAAGAACAGGAAAAGATAGAACACCCATCTATTTACCTGAAATAGAAATGCGGGAATATTACTTACCGCAATTTAGAGAGGCTGTAAAAGCAGGCGCTTCAACTGTAATGGTAAACTCAAGCGAAATAAATGGCGTACCTGTTCATGCCAGCAAATATTTACTCACAGATGTATTAAGAAAAGAACTGGGATTTGAAGGGTTGATAGTAACCGATTGGGAAGATATTAAAAGAGTGTACGATCGGCACAATGTAGCAGCCACACCACGAGAGGCGGTAGCCATGTGCATCAACGCAGGAATCGATATGAGCATGGTGCCCAGTGATTTTTCTTTTTACGATTTGTTGTTGGAAGCGGTGAAATTAAAGGAAGTGCCTATGAGCAGGATCGATGATGCCGTGTCAAAAATTTTGGTGTTGAAATACAACCTCGGGTTGTTTGACAATCCATATCCTGAAAAAGAAGCCGTTGCAAATTTTGGTAAACCCGAATACCAGACTCTTGCCCTGGATGCAGCGCATGAGGCCATGACTTTATTAAAAAATCAAAACAACATTTTACCGCTTTCAAAAACTACTAAAGTATTGGTTGCTGGTCCGGGTGCACAAAGCCTGAGTACATTGAATGGCTGCTGGAGTTATACCTGGCAGGGCAAAGAAGAAGAGTGGTACCCGGCAGATAGCAAAACAATTTTGCAAACAATTACTGCTAAACTTGGTGCTGCAAAGGTAGTAACCACCACCGGTAAAGGTTTTGACAATCCAATGAACTATGATGTGTATGCATTGGGCGCAGCAGCGTTGAATGTAGATGCTATTATTTTATGCCTGGGCGAAAATGCTTATGCAGAAAGCCCGGGAAATATAGCGGATCTCTCGCTGGATGAAAACCAGGTTGCGCTGGCAAAAGCGGCTGTTGCTACCGGCAAACCAGTGATATTGGTTTTAACTGAAGGAAGGCCCCGGTTTATCAGCAATATAGAACCCGCCATGAAGGGAATTCTAATGGCATATTGGAGTGGAAAGAAAACCGGTGAAGCAATAGCAGATGTTTTATTTGGAGATTACAATCCCAATGGGATTTTACCATTTAGCTATCCCCGCAGCATGGGTGAAGTGGTGATGTATGACCGGAAGCCAACTGAAGAAATCAGGGAAGTTTTCAACGATGATGTCCATACGGGTTATAATCCTTTGTATCCTTTTGGACATGGTTTAAGTTACACCAGTTTTGAATATAGTGATCTGAAATTGAATACCACCCAATTAACTGGTTACGAAAATTTAACCATCACGGTTAATGTGAAAAATACCGGTAGCCGTGATGGCAAACACACAGTGGAATTATACACCAGGGATATGTATGCCAGTATAACGCCTAACATGAAACGTTTAAGAGCTTTTCAGAAAATTGACCTGAAAGCGGGGGAAAGCAAAATGGTTACTTTTCAGCTTAATAAAGATGATCTTGCATTTGTAAACGCACAATTGAAAACAATAACAGAAGCCGGAGATTTTAAAGTGATGGTGGGTAAGTTAAGTGCTGATTTTAAGTATAATTAAGTATGAACATTTATAAGAAACTTTCGTAGATTGAATTGATAATACTCCTACAATTGATAATTACCATTAAAGTTTAACAAAGCCGAATGGCTAATTCCAATCATTGTATGTTAAATTGAAAAAATAAAACATGATAGCAAATTTCAGCAAATCATGCCTGATAAAAAATATATAAGAAAACATGCTATTATTGAAAAAAACAAGTATCCTGTTTTTTGGCGATTCCATTACACAGGCTGGCGCAGAAGGACGTGGTTATATTAACAGGCTTCAACAAATGATGGATGACACCATGGCATTAAATAGTTACGAACTGATTGGTGCAGGCACCAGTGGCAATAAGATCGATGATTTGTACCAAAGAATGGATAAGGACGTAATCGCCAGAAAACCAGATATCGTGGTGATCTACATTGGCATCAATGATGTTTGGCACAAAATGTCTGGTAACGGAACTTCAATTGCAAAATTTAGCGAATTGTATGAAGCCGCCGTAAAAAAATTACAGTTAAACAATATCGATGTTGCACTTTGTACTACCTCGGTAATTGGAGAAAAAAAGAGGAATGCCAATCCACAGGATGCAGATCTTGACGCTTACTCAACCTTAATATTAAGTATTGCCGCAACGCACAATTGTTTGTTGGTGAATCTGAGAAATGCATTTAAAAAATATCTGGCCAATAACAATCCTGATGATGCGGAGTATGGCATACTTACTACGGATGGGGTGCATTTAAACGATCGTGGAAATGAGTTGGTAGCAGCAGAAATGTTCAAGGTATTGATTGCCCCGTAGACTGTATTGGCCTTTTTTTTTAACAGGAAAAAATATCCGCATGAATTATGTTGTTCTTCATTTCACTGCTTTCACTGGCAGTTCAGGGGAAATTCAGGTACTCATCAAACTATTTTTGCTTGAAGGAATGCGGCAATCGTTGCGATGGTTATGTTGATTTATACAAACATCTGCTCATTACAACGTAATTAACAAGCTTAGAAAAAATAAATTAAAATGGTGAAGGGAAATAAATATTCCGCCATGATGTATGGCATGTTATCGCTTGTGTCAAGCGTTTCATACGCTCAACAGGCAATAAATCTGATCGATGTTAAAGCGACTGAAGAAACAAAGGCGCTGTATCGCAATCTTCATAAGCTATCCGAAAAGCACATTCTTTTTGGCCACCAGCATGCAACCGAATATGGTCATGGTTGGTATGGCGATAATGATCGCTCTGATGTAAAATCGGTTACCGGATCGCACCCTGCGGTAATAGGAGTGGATTTTAGCGGACTCTCTGGCAGACCAGACAGCATGATCGAAAAGGAAAAAAAATCATTGAGAAAGAATATAGAAGCGACTTACAATCGCGGGGGCATTACTACAATTAGCTGGCATTTTAATAATCCCGTTTCAGCAGGTGGTTTTTACTGGAAAGATTCGGTATCACTGCCCGCCGTAAAATACATTGTGCCAGGTGGTGCAGCGCATGAAAAGTTTAAAGCTATCCTTAATAACATTGGCAGTTTTGTAAAAACAATTAAAGGGGCAGATGGCAAAACTGTACCAATGATATTTCGCCCATGGCACGAATTTGATGGTGACTGGTTTTGGTGGGGTAGGGCACATTGTACTACTGAAGAATTCACCGCGTTATGGAAGTTTACCGTCTCTTATCTTCGAGACAGTATGAACGTACACAATCTGATTTATGCATTTTCTCCGGATTGTAAATTTACCAATGAAGCCCAATACCTTGAAAGATACCCAGGAAATGAATGGGCAGATATGGTAGGAGTAGATAACTATGCAGACTTTGGACGAGATGGAAAATATGATCTCGCTGCTGGAATCAGGAAACTAAAAGTTGTTTCAGACTTCGCACGGAAAGCTAATAAGCTGGCTGCATTCACCGAAACGGGATTGGAATCCATTCCCAGTACAAACTGGTGGACGGAGACCTTGCTAAAGGCATTGCAAACAAAAGATCTCCATCTTGCATACGTGTTGGTATGGAGGAACGATTCCAAAAGTGCAACTCATTTTTATGCCCCATATCCCGGCCAGGTAAGCGAATCCGATTTTTTAGAATTTTACAATGATCCATTCACGTTATTTGAAAAGGACCTCCAAAGTGTTTATAAATAGAAAAAAATAAAACCAACCGAACTAAAAAGCATTCAATCTAAAATCAATGAAAAGAATTAGTATCGTTCTACTCTGCATGGGTATTGTTCAATTAAGTATCGCCCAACCTGTAAAAACCCATGGCCAGTTAAAAGTAACAGGACCGCAATTGATGGATCAATATGACCAACCGGTTGTACTCAATGGAATGAGTTTTGGGTGGAGTTGTTTTCATCCACGATTTTATACTTCAGCAGCGGTAAAATGGCTGCACAAAGATTGGAAGTGTAACGTAGTAAGAGCCGCAATGGGTGTAGAGCCCGATAATGGCTATTTAAAGGATTCGGCTAAATCAAAGCAACTGGTTAAAAACGTGGTGGACGCTGCAATCAGTGAAGGCATATATGTAATCATCGACTGGCATAGCCACAATATCAATTTAAAAGAAGCGAAAGGGTTTTTTAAGGAAATGGCCACGTTGTATAGCAAGTATCCAAATATCATTTATGAAATTTTCAATGAGCCCGATTATGAAACATGGCCGGAAGTAAAGAAATATTCTACTGAAATTATTTCTACCATTCGTGCAATCGACTCCAACAATATTATTTTGGTTGGCAGTCCGCATTGGGACCAGGATATCAATTTACCAGCCGAAGATCCGATTTATGGATTTAAAAATTTAATGTACACAGTTCACTTTTATGCAGCTACACACAAGCAGTCGCTGCGTGACAGAACAGATGCCGCCATTGCAAAAGGCCTTCCTATATTCATCTCCGAATCTGCTGGCATGCAGGCTACCGGCGATGGACCGATTGATTATGCAGAATGGAATAAATGGATCAACTGGATGGAAGCAAGAAAGCTCAGTTGGATTACCTGGTCGGTATCGGATAAAGATGAAACCTGCTCGGTATTGAATAAAACAGCCTCAGATTATGGTGGCTGGAAAAAGGATGATTTGAAAGAATCGGGTATAAAAACAAGAGAGATATTGAGAGGGAAGGCTGCTAAAAAGAAATAAACTAAACCACCGGTGATTTATTTAAATCGGTAAAAGGGGATCAATATAATAATCAAACTTAGAAACCACTGCCAGGTAAATTACATTTGCCAACTTAAATAAGATAGTATGAAACAGCACCTCGCCCAAATATCAATTGTAGTAAAAGACTACGATGAAGCCATCGAATTCTATACTGAAAAATTACGGTTTAAATTGTTGGAAGATACGCAACTGAGTGAAACCAAAAGATGGGTAAAAGTGGCACCACCAGGTGCTAAAGAATGCTGCCTGCTGTTAGCGAAAGCCGCCAATGAGGAACAGGGAAAACACGTCGGTAACCAAACTGGTGGAAGGGTGTTCCTGTTTTTGCATACCGATGATTTTTGGCGGGACTATGATCGTTATACCCAACATGGTATCCGTTTTATCCGCCAGCCAGTTAAAGAAGCATACGGAACTGTAGCAGTTTTTGAAGATCTTTATGGGAACCTGTGGGACCTGATAGAACCAGTAGAATAGCAATTTCTGTTTCTTAATATCAAGCGTTATTTTTTTATAGGAAAGCTCTTCGTTGGAGGGGCTTTTTATTTTTCATCCGGCCAACAGTCTCGACAATTCAAAGGGAGTCCCATAATGTCAGAAGATGGGTATCTCGGTAAGTACAGTGTAATTGGCTTGCATGAAAATTATTTACCACAGAATGTACTAACGGATATTCACAATGATCCTTTTATTGATTATATCACCTGGGAGGATATTTTTATTCGTCAACGAAAAAATTTTATGCAGGCAGTCGGCCCATTCAACTGGCTTTGATAATGGAACCTTTACCGGTATTGAGTTGTATCTCGATTCAATAGAAAGTTTGTTAAGCAGTGCATCCAATCCTTCTGGGTTAACAACTTTGCATGCAAGAGAATTCGTAACCATTGTAGCCCAGGATACAAGGCCTGCCTACCTGCATATCTGTGAAGGCACCACCCAGCTTGCGGATGGTAAAAAGAATGAATCAACTGGTAAGTTGGTGAGTTATTTGGTGAGTGATTTTATAAAAGAATCCTCCCGGCCTTAGTTATTTAAATTGACAGGCAATTTCATTTTCTGCAACAACGCCATCTTTTCTCCACACCTGTTTGCCCTCCTTAAAAAGTATAAATACCGGCAAAGCAGTCACACCGTATTGTTTTAAAATGTCTTCGTCTTTTCCTCCGTCCACTTTGACCAGTATGAATTTATTGGGATTATTTTTTTGCAGATTTTTTAATACCGGTTCCATTTTTCTACAAGGCGGACACCATTCTGCTCCAAAATCAACCAATACAAATTTGCCTCCGTTGATGGCTGCATTAAATTCCTCCTTACTCATTTGTTTTGCATTCGATTTGCCTTCCACTGCCTTGTTTTCCGCTTTCCACGCATTGATGCCTCCTTTTAGCTCATATACTTCTTTATATCCTGTTGCTCTCATCTTCACAGCCGCAGCTTCGCTTCTGCCGCCGCCCAGGCAGTAGATATAAACCGGTTTGTTTTTATCAATGAATGCAATCCTTCTTGAAAATTCATTTTTATCTTTCCAGTCAGCAAGCAGCGCTCCATGTAAGTGTCCACCTGCGAATTCTCCTGCTGTTCTAACATCCAATAGTTGGATAGAATCTTTTCCAGTAATTCCTTTTTCAAATTCAGTAGCAGTCAGGCTTGTGTTCACCTGTGCCTGGCAAAAAAAACAAGTGCCAATAAAAAGTAACGAAAATGTTAAACGTACAAGATGTTTCATAAAACGCTTTTTGCGCAATCTACAAACAAAAAGCCATTCACTTTTTGGTGAATGGCTTTTATAAAGTTAAAATTTAATTTAAAGTGGAGATAAATACTGGGCATAAGCATATCCTTCTTCACCATCGGCTGTCTTTATTTTCCACCAGCTATCATCTGTTTTTTCCACCAGTGTAACCAATTCTCCATGGGCGGCCTTGCCAACGATTTCGCCTTCGGTAGTGGGTGTGCTCCTGATATTTAAATTAGTGGAATCTGTGGTCACTTTCAATTGAGCACCAGCATCCGCTTTGATATCAATATTCATCATCAAATCACCGCTTGCCATTGATGGGTCAATTTTGTCGTACAATGCCCAAAGTGCATCATAGTCAGCAGTGCTTTTGGCGGTGCCGCTTACATGCAATACGCCATCTTTTTCTGCTACTGCTAAGTTTGCAACACCTAATGTGGTGGCTGATTGTATTAACTCAGCATATTTTTCCTGAACTGCCATTTTGTATTATTTTAGGTATTATTGAATTTATTTTTTGTCTGTTAGTTTACTTACGTCTGATTTTACTTTAGCAGCAGAAAGCATTTGCATAATTTTCATTCTGTTTGCGTTTGTTACTTCACCGGTTAGCACTGCTTTGTCTTCAACAAATTCAACCGTAACTCCATTGATATCCTTCAAACCATCTTTTACCTTTTGTTGCGTTGCCTCGTCCAGCATGGTATTCATTGAAGCAGGTGGTGGCGGCGGCGGCGGCGGAGGTGCCATAATTGCTAAGTTGTTGATTACCGATTTTACACCTTTAACATCCTGTGTAATTTTTTCGCATTCTGCTTTACAGCTTTCATCTTTACACTCACCCGTTAAAGTTGCAACACCATCTTTTACATCTACCATAGCACCGGCCATATCAGGCTTGGCTTTCAGTTGTGTTTCAACAGCAGTTTTTACGTCCGCATCTTTTGGGGAGCAACTTACCAAACTGATTGTTCCTGCAATGGCAATTGCCATCAATAATTTAGTCATTTTCATGTTTAAATTTTTAAATTTGTAATCGTTACTTAAAGAAAGTTAAGGTAGTTCATTATACATTCTAATCCAATGCTTTTGTTAAGTTTTAATTTGTAATAACAAATTATTCCAAAAAAATATAATTGACCCAATGCTGATTTATCAACAAGTCCTCATCCCGTAACTGGTAGTTCGTATTCTTTGTGCCGCAAATGTTGTACAGCGTTTTCCAGCTTACTTGTAAATGAACAATTGCTGGCGTTTCTTCAAATTAACTCTACAGAACATCATTGTTGACAGTGTAGTGTTTTATGCTCCTTCGGTTTTATCGGCATTAAAGTGTAGCCGATCCTTCAACTGTTCTACCACGTTAAAAATAATCGGGCACATGCCATAATACATCATGGTGCCAAATAGCCGACGGGTAAAATGCGGCTTATGCAGGTGCGGAAATTCACGGCATTCGGTAAAACGATCTTCATAAATACTACAGGAACTACCACTCAAAAAATGGCAGGGAATGGTGTTCATAATCAATTGCCCTTGTTCACTTTCTTCGATGTATTTTGCTTTCGTGTCTGACAGGCTTAACTGAAGTCTGTTCGAAAGTGCGGAAGCTTCTTCAGATGTAACATTGATCATAAGACTTCTGCAACAGTTGCCACATTGGGTACAATCAATTTGTGGGGTAATTTCATCATTAAGCCGATGGACAACGAAATCGATATCAAGACCATTCTGGTGTTTAAGAAATACCCGAAAATTATCATTTTCCATTTCCTTATCCGCCGAAAGAACTTTTATACGTTTCAGATCTGTTATTATTTGCACCCTAAATATTTAATAAGTATGATTAAAACACAACAGGCATATTCTTCAGGCCTCCTTCTACAACTGTTTTTCTAGTTGTATTTTTACGACACTTGCGGCTGTACTTTGTTGTTGCTTTTGCAAAGATTCGAATAAGCCTTGTAAAGCACAATGATTATTTGGATTTTCTTTTAAGTCCGCCTTAAAAATGGTAGCCGCTTTTGAAAATGAGCCTGCTTTTAATAAGGCACTGCCCAGGTACTGTCTTGCCGGCAACAACCAATACTCTGGCTTATTGTAGATTAAAATGTCTTCTAATTTTACTGCCTTTGTAAAAGCCAATATGGCTGATGGTAAATCATTTTCCTGTTCTGCATTAATGCCCACCAGTATTTTTACTGCTATCTTAGCTCCACTTACCGGAGCATTGAAGGGCTCCATTACCACCAGCAAATCCCCTTGACTCATATTCTCCTGCACAAACTCTGTTTGCACTAGGTAGGGCCCGTTGTGGATTACAGGAAGCTTCTACCGAATGAATATAATAATGATTTTCGCCGGGATGCTGCGGCGAATGTTGCGGCGTATGTTGCAATGCCTTTTCCAGCACAGCCAGTAATTCCGGTGTCCATGGCTGGGGATCTCCATTGTGTTTCCAATACTCCCACGGATGTTGAATCATTATGGCATCAGCATACAAAGCTGCCATATCTGCATCGGCTGGGAATGTTGTTTATCCTTTTTGCATCTCATCTTTGTACAACTGGTTTAACGCGGTCCTGCTAACGGTGTTATCGGTAGAATAGCGAACAGTCATTGCATTTATCAATGCTTTTTCTTTTGCACTGCAGTTGTCCGATAAGGTGAGTGCTTTTTGCGCAGCCGCAAAGCCGTCCATCGAAGCGGCGTAGAAAAAATCGTTGATATTTATTCCGTATGCCAGTGCTTTTGCCAATTAGATCATTGCGCTGCTTTCATCAAACTGTTCCGCCTTTTTGAAGGAGGCCATCGCTTCTACAATATGAAACCAATTGAACACATTAATGCCTTGTTGAAAATAGAGACGGGCGCTATCGCTTTTTGATTTGATGTTCCATTGATAATTGCTCCATCCCTGTAAAATTATACCTTTCGCAGGACTGTCGCCATTCAAATAATTCCAATCGGGTGAACATTGAAGCATGGTTTTGTTTTTAAATGCTTCCTTTCTTGAGATGTACTTGTTTTCATTTGCTGGAGGTTTGTAGGCATATCGAAATGCAAATAGAAATAGCAATCCTAAAACGGCCGCAAATATGATTGTCTTATTTTGCGTATGTATTTTGTGGTTGAAAGTACCGTTAAAATGTTCCTCCTTTTCATTAACAGTAGATTACTTCTTTCTGGTAGATTTAACGGCCATCGTTTTCGTCTCTTTACCATTTTTGGTATCGTACATTTCCATTTCCTGTCTGTTTTTGTCTATGAATTTAATGATCTGTTTTGTCAGCACATCCTTTCCTGTCATAGGATCTATCATTTTTCCTTTTAGGGTGATCGACAATGTTGGCGCATCCCAGGTACCAACCATCGTAAGTGTGCCTGTACCAAAATTATCTACCCAGGTAGAGGTAAACAGTTTTGTTGTATTGTCATAGCCCATCAATGACATTCCTTCAAAAGGCATTCCCATCATGTCGCCGGTTGTTTTGGCTGACTGGTAACGTCCGCCCATGATCATCTCAATTTTGGAGGTGGCAGTGGATTTGATTGGAGGAGCCGCAGGGTCCACCCACATGGTAATGTCCTCGTTCCAGTCGCCTGCCGCCTCCGCAAGCATTTTGTGCAGTTCGCCAGGTGTCATATAACTTTCCCATGCCTTCATTTCGGCTTCGGTTTGTGCTTTGGTACTGCAAATGGTGAGCAGCATACATGCACATAATAGTGTTGTGATTTTTTTCATATATAATTTTTTAGAAGGTCAAATTACAGTTTATTCATATTATTTAAAAGTCGTAGTGATATAATTTATCCACCAATCCATTTTTTGGGATAGAAAGGCCTGTATTAAATTTTTACAACATTGTAAATCCTTATTGTAAATCCTTTTATATGCTTATGTTTTTTAATGCTGGGGGATACAATTGATAATATAAGTGATGTAGCCTCCTTTTTATACACACATGTTTAAAACCCTTCCATTTTTCTCTATGTTGGTTTAACTATATTTGCATCATTGAAAAAATACTAAAAAAATTAGTAGATTGCGGCTGCAAAAAAGCAATACGGCTGATTTTCAGGGGATGTATATTATGCCGTGTTGGTAAAAGTTACATTGAAATACCATCGTTGAAGAGTGCGACGCAACGATGTTGAATCAATTTCCCGTCGCCCGGAAACAAAAAAATATGGCAGAAAAAGAAAGAATTGAAGTTGATTATAACGAAGACTCAATAAGGAGCCTGGATTGGAAGGAGCACATTCGTTTGCGTCCGGGTATGTACATTGGTAAATTGGGTGATGGCAGTAGTCCGGATGATGGGGTTTATGTGCTCATCAAAGAAGTAATTGATAACTGTATTGATGAACATACCATGGGATACGGTAAACATGTGGATGTGAAGATTGATGGTAAGAATATCACTATCCGGGATTATGGCCGTGGAATTCCGTTGGGCAAAGTGGTGGATGTGGTGAGCAAAATCAATACAGGCGCCAAGTACGATAGCAAAGCGTTTCAAAAAAGTGTGGGATTGAACGGTGTGGGTACCAAAGCAGTGAATGCCTTAAGCGAATATTTTAAAGTTACGGCTTACCGGGAGGGCAAAGAAAAAACGGCGGAATTTCAAAAAGGTGTGTTGTTGAAGGAGCATAAAGAAGTAGCGTCCAAAGAAGACAACGGAACTTTTGTAACCTTTATTCCGGATGAAAATATTTTTAAAAATTTTCATTTTGTACAGGAATATTTAGATAACCAGTTTTGGAATTACTGTTACCTAAATGCCGGACTGGTTATGAACCTGAATGGCAAACGCTATGTCAGCAAAAATGGTTTGCTGGATTTGTTGCAGCGTAAAACCAATGAAGATGAATTACGCTACCCAATTATTCACTTAAAGGGCGAGGATATCGAACTAGCCGTAACGCATGAAAATGCTTACGGAGAAGACTACTATACATTTGTAAACGGACAGTTTACCACTCAGGGCGGTACGCACCTGGCAGCTTTCAGGGAAGGGTACGTGAAAACACTGCGGGAATTTTATAAAAAAGATTATGATGCTGCGGATATCCGTGGAAGTATTTGCGTGGCATTGAGTATACGTGTGCAGGAACCGGTATTTGAAAGCCAGACGAAAACAAAACTGGGTTCTCAAACGGTGTATGAAGGCGGTCCGAGCATGAAGAATTTTATTGGCGACTTTCTTTCAAAGGAACTGGATAATTTTTTACATAAAAATTCTGCAACGGCTGATGCCCTAAAGAAAAGAATTGAGCAGAATGAGCGGGAACGAAAAGAATTGTCGGGCATCCGGAAGCTGGCCAATGAAAGAGCGAAGAAGGCTAACCTGCACAATAAAAAGCTGCGGGATTGCAAGTTTCATTACAATGATGAAGCAACAGGTAAAGACAAGGACAACGTAATTGAAAAGCAAAAGGAAAGTACCATTTTTATTACGGAGGGAGATAGTGCAAGTGGTAGCATTACCAAGGCAAGAAGTGTGAATACGCAGGCGGTGTTTAGTTTACGTGGTAAGCCGCTTAACTGTTTTGGTCTTACTAAAAAGGTGGTGTACGAAAATGAAGAATTCAATTTGTTGCAACATGCTTTAAACATAGAAGACGGTTACGATACGCTTCGCTACAATAACATTGTTTTTGCAACGGATGCCGATGTGGATGGTCTGCACATTCGGTTGTTACTGATGACTTTCTTCCTGCAATTTTTTCCAGATCTGGTGAAGAATGGCCATGTGTACATTTTAGAAACTCCGCTGTTTAGGGTTCGCAATAAACAGGAAACCATTTATTGTTATGATGAAGTTGAAAAGCAGGCCGCTATTAAAAAATTAGGCTCCAAGCCGGAGATTACCCGATTTAAAGGATTGGGTGAAATTAGCCCGGACGAATTTGCCCGCTTTATTGGTCCCGAGATGAAATTGCAACCGGTGATGATGTTGCCGGATACGCATATACAACAGTTACTGGAATATTATATGGGAAAGAATACCCCGAGTCGCCAGGATTTTATCATTGATAATTTAAAGGTGGAATTGGATTTGGTGGAGGA
>JBGSMI010000323.1:0-4065 GCA_041740215.1 Ferruginibacter sp. | reverse complement strand
GTTAACCATTGTTTTATTGAGTTGGTTCTTTTTGCCACAACAATTGAACATCGCTTTAATACCCATCGTTTTGATTTTGGTTTTTAGAAGTGTACGCAAATATTTTGCGGCTTAATCGGGATGATTCTTGTGCGATTGCATTGTTGTTACAGGCCACGACCTGCGGCTGCGGTGGTGTAACTATTTAAATTTGATCCTAAAATCAAAAAAACGCTGATTTAAAGTATTACAAGCATAAAAACTAAAATAGAAATGCAGATTTCATTCGACTCAATATTTTTCATTGTATTTGGAGCAATTAGTTTGATTGCTGGCATTAAAAAAAAATTTACTTTTTTGGACGACTATAAAATATGACGGATTGAAAAATTTATTAGGGGCTAACTATATGCAAGTAATAAATTTATTTTTCGGCAGTGTAAGTATTTTTATTGGACTGTATCTTTTGAAGAGCTAATTCTAAATACCGAATCAAATATTTTTTCTTAGATAGGCAGGTCTCCCGATCTGTTGCCCCTGCCTCGCTACTGCCGCCATAATCATTCACTCCGAAAATACAAGGTCAAGCAACCCTTTCTCCTTAGTTATATAATCAATCGCACAGCTATATAACCTCCGCCCTGTTTCGTGGCATACGATACATTCTACCGTGTTGTTTTCTGCATACACCTGCATACCAGGGTTTTTATCATCTTGAAAGAGGTTGCATAACATTTTGTTGCGATTGTGCTTGATGCCGCAGTAATTTAAGCAAGTGAGGGTGCTTAGGCTTTGTAGCATGTCTTTCATCTCGATGCCTTTTTGCTTTTATGAGTGAAAAAATATCTTGTGCGATTTTTTCAACTGTAAAGATTTAATGTCTAATATCCCAGATATAGTTTTGATAATTCGCAATTAGGTTTTTTATGGAAATCATTACAACATCTTTTTTACCTTTATCGAAATTTAAAGGCTACACAAGCAGGTACAATATTATAAATTGAATACGAGAAGATAAAGGGCTATTGCAAAAAGAAATTTCGGCTCATTAAGCTAACTGCAACAACAATTATTACAAGCTGAAAAACGGGCATAGGGATTTTTCCGTAGAAGAAATACGAAAGCTCTCTATCCTTTTTAACATGACACCGGATGAAATTTTGAACGATGGTAATGTTGCACCTACTGTCGTTAAACAGAAGGGTAAACCTGATTTAAAAAACTGCATTTAGTCAACCAACTACAAGACGACAATAACAACACTATCTATAAAATCATTGAAACAATACTCACTAAACAAAAATCTCAAACCCTCGTTAAATAAAATATTCAAATAACTAAATAGTATGAGGCACGTAACCGTATATACAACAGACAAGGACTACAGCCACTTTGTAGAACTGGCTAAAAACCTGCATTACGTTAAGAAAATTGAGACGGATGATGAACCTACAAAAGAAGAGATTGTAAGCAATTTAAAAAGAGGTTTTGAGGAAATGGAATTAATCAAGCAAGGCAAATTAAAAACCACTTCTTCAAATGATTTTTTGAATGAGTTATAAAATCGAACTTACCGATAACTTTAAAAAAGAGGCTAAAAAACTCATCAAAAAATATGCTTCGCTTCGTTCAGAAATTGCTAATCTTGGCAAAGAACATGCAGAAAAGCCAACTACTGGAACGCATTTAGGAAATGATGTTTATAAAAAGACGACTCGATATTGCTTCTAAAAACAAAGGAAAGTCTGGTGGTGCAAGGGTTATCTCTTTTGTGAAAATTATTGATGAAACGGTTTTCCTACTATCCATCTACAACAAAGGAGAAAAAGAGACTATCTCCGACCAGGAAATTGAAGAAATTTTGAAAGGATATTTATAAAAGCAAAGAGGCTGTCTCAAAAGGGCAGCCGCTTTTTATAATTCAAATTCGTGAAAAAACCCGGTAGAGTGAGCATAAATTTTGTAGAGTAGGATATTATGACACAGGGCAAAACTTAAAACCTGCACCAGAAACCCCATAGGCGCAGATCTCCCGACCTGTTGCCCCTACGTCACTGCAGCCCCTATACCCATACACTCCAAAAATACAAGGTCTGGTAAGCCGTTATCATTTTCCATATAATCAATTGCACTGCTAAACTTCCAATGCCATGGCTCACTTACAAAGCCCGCTGTTATGGGATTCAAGTGAAGATAGTTAAGCTTTTGATTGAATAGTAAATCGCTGTCAGGGAATATTGGATCGTTTTCATGTTGTCAAAACTTAAACCGCTGGTTACTCCTGCTCTTTTTGCCCTCCGCTTCATAAAGATTCAACATGTATTTTTTCGACTTTGCTTTGGGTTGGTTATAACTTCACCAATACTCGTATTTGATTTTCTTTGTTGTGAAAAATCCACTCAATAATTTATAACTTACTTTTCAAAATGGGAAAGGTCCTTTTGCCATGAACCAAGGTGGAGATTAACCAGTGATAAAAGAAACAAATTTTTTAATGCTAAACTCTTTTAAAAGCCTGGCTTCGGCTGTTGGTCAACAACACCAACAGCGGCCTGCCGGGATAGATAATTTCCTTTCCAACCTTGACAGGAAGACCAACAAGGGCATCGTATTCAAATCAAAGCAGTAGTAACGAGGCAGACACCGGACAGATCCGATCGCTATCGGATCCGGTGCCTAACCTGGGCAGTATAACGGATGCTGCTGTGGAGGAAAGCCTAAAGGGTATCTCTAAAAACCTGCTTTTTTTAATTAACCCTCATCTTTATTTTCTCTCCAAAAGATTGGAAAAGCAAGGTTTTTAAAGAGCCCCCTTTGGCTTCAACTTGATGTTGTACAATTTTTCCGGATTGGGTACCAACTGCTCAACCCGACACTTTTAAGCAATAAAAAAAGAATCTTAACTTGCTCATTCTAATTGATGCATGATAGCCAATAGCTACATATCTTCTTTATTGATGATGCTCTTGCTGTATCCAACAGCAGGGGCTTATAGTCAATGGTTGCATGCCTCCCGGCAATTGACTATAGAGAACGGACTTGCAGACAATCGCATTACGGCCCTTGCACAGGATAGTGCAGGTTATATTTGGATAGGCACCCCGCATGGTCTATGCCGATTTGATGGATTTTCAATTGAAACCTATGCACCTTCTGCTACTGCTTCAATATCTAATGAAGTAATTAATGATGTTGAAACAGACAGGCATGGCAATATTTGGATTGGCACTTACCGGGGGCTAAACCACTTTGATACCAAAAGGAACATCTGGCAACCCATAACCTTTCCCGAAATACAAAAGTCGAGAACTGGCCTGAATTCTCTTATTTGGGATTTGTACACAGACCCTGATGGAACCCTTTGGATTGCGAATGATGGCGCTTACTTTATTAAATACGAACCGCAAACCAGGCATTTTTCTTATTTCAATTTTAGAAATTTTATAAGGCAGCATCCGGCGTTTTTGGATAAACCCGGGTACTATGCCATTAAAAAATGTTTGAGAAAAAATGATGATGAATTTTGGTTGGCATTTAATAAAGGACTGGCCATGCTGAATATAAAAACCGGTGAATTCAGGTTATTGGGAAAAGGTTATGATAACGATATTGTTGACCTGGTATGGGACAACAATCATCAGAAACTTTGGCTATCGTTAGAAGGTGGGAGCCTGTTTTCCTACCATCTTATCTCCGGAGCATTTGGTGAAGCAACCATCAGCCCATACCCCACAAATAAAATCGTTCCAACGCTTGCTGCAGCAGACAACCCTGTATGTATTGCCAGTGAAAAAGGATTGATTTCGATGGATAGACAAAAAGGACAACCATACACTCTACCCTTTGCTTATGCTGAACAAAGCAGCATTTTGCAAGCGTCCGTAAACTGCAGGTTTACCGCTAAAGATGGAACCATTTTTACCGGCACCAACCGTGGTCTTTGGTTTTTCAATCCTCAAATAAGCCCGGCAATTTATCTGAAGTTTTTTACCCCATCCGAAGAAATGGGAAGTAATACAATGACCTCTGTATTAAGAATTGACAGCCTCAACATAACACTGGCAACTTGTGCAAAGCCAGCCGCAT
>JBGSMI010000260.1:0-24567 GCA_041740215.1 Ferruginibacter sp. | reverse complement strand
AACTGCCTTATCAATCCTTTCAATTGGTTGACCCTTCAAAAATTGTGGTAGACATTTATGGCGCAACCAACAACACCAACTGGATTACACAACTATCAACAGTAAAGGAAATAAAAAATGTGCAGTACGAACAAAAGGAAGACGATGTTTTTAGGATTACCATTGAGTTAAAACATGCCCAGCATTGGGGGCACCAATTGTATTATGCGGGCAATTCGCTGATGATAAAAATTAAGCACCAACCAGACGATCTGTCACTTAAAAATTTAACCATTGCCGTAGACGCAGGGCATGGTGGAACCAATACCGGCGGCGTGGGTCCAACCGGCGTATTGGAAAAAGAACTGGCATTGGCAGTCTCCCTAAAGCTGCAAAAAGCCCTTGAATCAGAAGGTGCTAAAGTGATTATGACAAGAACCAAAGAAGTATTTTTTGATAACAAGGAGCGTATTCTTTTTTACCGGGATAGTTTACCCGATCTCTTAATCAGTTTTCATTTAAACTCATCCAATGATCCGATACGAGTAAGCGGCACCGGTACATTTTATCGCTATGTGGGCTTTAGAAATCTGAGCAAACATATTTACAAACACATGCTTGAGTTAGGCTTAAAGGACTATGGCAACACCGGCTCATTTAATTTCATGCTCAACAGTCCAACGGAATATCCAAATGCATTGATAGAAGCTTTGTTCCTGAGCAACCCTGAGGAAGAAATGAAAATACTGGATCCTGTATTTCAGCATCAAATGGTTGATAAAATTGTGATGGGGATTAAGGACTTTTTAGAGGGGTGCAAAAATTAGGTTTGAAATATTATTTAAAGCGAGACACGCTGCTCCATACATTCATTTCTGATTAGCCCATTTGTGATTTTACAATTCAGATGATTGAATCATGCGAATTGGTTAGCCCTTCTTTATACAATTTATTGGTACGCCATTCAATGTCTTTAGAACTTCGCAAATCCTGATGTTCTGGAAGTGGTAATTGCTTTCATCTTTTACGCCTATAGTAATTCTTTGGCAAGTTTAATTAAATAAACATTGCAATACTAAGTTTGACCTTTTTGTTTTCAACACTAATATTTTAATATGAGTCATTTAGCAAATGAGTTCAACGACTACCGCATGAAAATGATTTAAACTATTCTTAGCAAAGACAACCTTGTAATCAATCGACTTTGCTACCGGAATACCAACAGCTACGGAGCAATTCTAAACCTACGATAATTTAATAGTCTTCAAAATTTTCAGAAGCTTTTGCTTTGCATATATTAATTATTTTAAAAACAACAAATACAAAACGCAACTACGCCCCGTGTGCGAAACTCAATAGGGCACTATATTTGCCTTGTAAAATGAGGTTACTCCAAAGTTATGATTGCAAAAATTTCTACGGGCATTTTGGGCATTTCATCAATTTGAATGGCAAAATAAATAACGACCTGCCGAATATTTGAGGAAGCAGTGTTGTAAAGAATACGATCGGTGTGTTGACGATATGCTGTTTCAAGTTCAAAAATTTTTGCAGCGCTTTGTCAGAATGATTACACAATGAAAAATGGTGAACACTTACTTTCATTAGTTAAACCACGGTTTAGTAAGGTGATTTATTTAGAAAACATTTTCTAACCAAAACACAATCTGCTAAGGGAACAAAATTTGCCGTTAATTTTGCCAAATAAATTTTGATCCAATTTTTGCATGAAGTATTGCAGGCAGGAAATATTTTAAACACCCTGTCAGACAAATTTACAAATAAAGTGGAGCAGATAATTAAGATACACTTGCAGCTTTCAGCAGTGTACAGCCGATATGGATGCAAAACGCATTTTGAAAAAAAGTTTTCATAGCATCAAACCTAAATCTCAATTACCATAAAACAATTCTTATGCGTTATTATACCTCTCGACTAATTGCCGCATTCGTTTTTTCTTTGTTGCTTACAACAAAACCCGTATCTGCTCAAGTTCAGGAAGAAAGTTTTACAGTGGAGTATTACTATAAAATAAAGTGGGGCTATGCCAATGATTTTATTGATCTCTGGAAAAAAAATCACTATCCACTCCAAAAAAAAGCGCTGGATAATGGCGAAATCCTCAATATAACTGCGGAAAAGCCAATAATGCATAGCGGAGAAGATACCCGGTGGGATTTTAAAGTAACCGTTGTTTATAAAAACGCCATCCTTGGCATTGGCCATGAGGTTACCGATCAATATAAAAAACAACTTTATCCCAACCTGGATAAACTTACTAAAGACGAGAAGTACCGGTTTGAACTAATATTGGCACATTGGGATGTGATCACTGAGAATATAGAGCTAAAGTAATGCATCACGCTTTCGTTTAATTCTCCTAAGAAATCCCGCTTTATAAAACGGCTCTTTTCATAACTGTGATGCTACCCCACATATTATTCGTTAGGTCAGTAAGCAGTGTTGCATTGAACTCTTCGCAAAGTGCAACTGGCAACCACAATAAAATTAGCGTCATTAATTATCAACCATTACAAGATTAGTAAAATTGAGAACAACAGCCAGGATTAGTTACGGTACTTTCCTCTTACACCATCACCAGCACGGTATTGCTGAAAACTGATCTTTTAAATACCGTGCAATAGGTATCTATAAATTCTACTCAAACTTACTTTGCCATCTGGCTGTTTGCGACACTGTTAGCAGACACACTTTCGGAGTTTCTTAAACACCAAAACCAGCATTAAATTCTGTACCAGTATTATCACATGCAGACAACTGAATACAGAGATCAGACTCAAATTAAATTTAACCGAAGCCAGCATTATCGATTCCGTCATTATTTTAAAATATTATTCTTTAGGAAAATGATCTTTAAAACTTTAATGTTATGCTGCCATAATAAAAAGCGCCATTTGAGCCGAACTGGTTTACGTTTCTGTTGTAAGGTGTTTGTCCTGCACCATACGCCGAAAAGGTAGGATTGACTCTGTCAGGATATTGATTCGTTATATTATTGGCACCGGCTGTAAACCGGAGTGTCCTAATAATATCAAAACCCAGCGAGAGATCAATCAATGTTTTTCCACCAAAGGTCTGTGGTTGATGAGGAAGACCCGCCGGTTTTTCCCAGGCCGTTACTTTCCCAAAATGAGTGGCTCTTGCCACAACACTTACCCGGCCTAACGTATAGTCCAAAGAAAAAATTGCTTTTTGTCTTGGTTGCGCTGTTTCTATCAAAGAAACATTAATGGTATCAATAATCGCAATAGCCCTTACCGTTCCTTCCTGCAATTGAGCGGGGGTATTTTTTATATTTGCAACTTTAGTTTTATTCAATGCCAACGCTAAACTAGCATTGAGATTACTATTTTTCCCAGTCTTGGTTTTGTAGTTTGCTACAAAGTCAATCCCGCTGGTTTGGGTATTAACGTGGTTAGTGAAAAATGAAATTTGTTGTATTCCAGTTCCCTGAAGGCTGTTATTTAAAACAGCAATACTGCTCACCGTGAGCGCTTCTGAAACAATGATTTTGTTGCGAATATCAATCTGGTAGGCATCTACCGTAAAAAAGAATTTGTTGCCGGCCTTTGCAGTAAATCCGATACTGTAATTCCAGGAAATTTCGGGTTCGGGTTTTTCAATACCAATACTTGCTAAGAAAGGATCATCACTCCGGTATTGCTTTGTGAAACGTATTTGACCTGCTTGCACAAGTGTAGAGGTGGCACTATTAAAAATTTGCTGTAAGCTTGGAGCTCTAAATCCTTTATTGACTGATCCTCTGATTGCAAAACTTTTAGAAAGCAAAAAACGGGAAGCAATCTTTCCGGAAAAATTGCTGCCAAAGTCGCTATAATTTTCAAAACGAACGGCAGAAGCAACCAAAAACTTATCTGTTACATCAGCTTCTACATCAGCATACACGCCAATATTTGAGCGGCTTTCGTCTGCTTCATCCATAGGAGATGTGGCAGCTATGCCTTGGGTTCCAGGCGTTTTGCCTGCTGATGTGGCAAGTGGTCCTACTTTATAGGAATTTGTATCACCTCTATTCTGCTGGTATTGGTCAATTCGGAACTGGCTACCTAACGCAAAGTTCAATGATTTCATGTTCCATAAACCTACATAGTTTTTTGAAAGATTAGCCTCAGTTGTAAATTGGCTAAAGGAGCTGTTGCCTACGAAAAAATTATTGGGTGAAGCACTTCCTAAAGAAGCGTTTGTGGTATTTTGGGCAAACCTGTCCACAGCGTTTTTTCCGAAGCCTGTGCTAAAATCCATATTCCATCCATTCATTACGGTTCTTGTTAATCCTAACACAGCCGAGTAGTCTTTATCTTCTGCCGGAAACTCCGGTACATAACCATTAGGATACCGGGCAGGATTAGCGTTGGCGTTGGAAGCAATTGCATTTCTGAAAAGACCATAACCCAATGCTTTTTTATAGGAGTAGCCGCCAAAACTATATAGCGACCACTGATCGTTTATGGGATAACCGGCATTTACAAAAAACTGTGGCGATTTTACTTCGCTGCTTCCAAAAACACCTATTTTAAATGGACCAGTAGCAGGATACACGCCTCTTGCCGCACGAATGCTATCGTCCGCACGTCTGTTAGCAGCATAAATGGTGCCGGTATACGGGTCTGACCGATTGGACTCACCCAGTGTTTGGTAATGAAGGGTAAAATTGAGGTAACTCTTTTCTTTACCCAATTTGAAACCATAGTTTAAAGCAGCGAGGTAGTTTGCACCGTCACCTTCCTTGGTAACACCATACTGCGTTTTAAAAATTCCCTGCCCGGTAGTTTTGCGCAATTGAAGATTTACAATACCTGCTATTGCATCAGACCCATATTGAGCGGCGGCCCCATCACGTAAAATTTCGGATTGTTCAACACCAAGAAAAGGTATTGTGTTCATGTCGGTTACTACCATTCCCCTAGCAATAGAAAAACCAATATGGGGAATAGAAAACTGGTGGCGCCGCTTACCATTCACCAGCACCAACAACTGGTCCGGTCCAAGCCCCCGCAGCGTTGCATAGTTGGCATAAACTAAGGAACCATTGATTCCATACTGTGCCGAATTAAACGACGGGGATGCAAACTGGAGTTGTTGGCCTAGCTCTATCTGACCTGTATTTTGCAGTTCTCTTGATGAGATTATATCAACAGGTACCGGACGAGTTAAATCGGACCTGCGTTTTCCTCTTGTACCTACCACGGTTGCGGTTTGCAACATAGTACCCATATTTAGTTTTATGTCGAAATTGCCTTGCCCGTTCACCAAAAATTCTTTCGGTTGAAACCCTGAATAACTTACTAAAATAGTCCAGGGAAAAGGAAGGCTATCGCTGAGTTGATACCGCCCTTTTGCATCTGAAAATGTGCTGACAGAAGTTCCTGTTAATTGAATGGTTATCCCGGCTAAAGGTTGCTCCTTTTCGTCGGCGACGCTACCTGTAAGCTTATTTTGACTAAAAGCGGTAAAGCTTGAAAACAATAGTGAGAGTACAAACGAAAGAAGTGATTTTTTCTGCATAGAATAAATTTTTGGTAGTAGAGTGTATATTAAAGTGAGTAAAAGACCGCTTAAAAAACAGGAATTTTTAATTGCATAATACCGGTAGAAGTAAAAATAAAATTGGCCAATAACTGCACCTATTACTCCCTTATTGTCCAACTGACTTAGGGTATGATACTTAATTTACTTTTGAGCTATGTTCGATTTCAAAAATAAATTCAAGCTATATCACAGTGCCGAAATAACTAAAAATATTTTGAAAGTTATTTTCGAACTACAATTTATCTTTATGAATTCAATAAAAATTAGAAAACTTTTTCTAACTAATTCCTATTCCGCAAAAAGAAGAAACTTTGCCATTAATTTTACCAAACAAAATTGTAATCTAAACTATGCACGAAATATCGCTGGTAAGAAATATTTTAAATACACTGGCTGATGAATTTCCAGATAAAGTGCAACAGATTGTTAGGATACACCTACAGGCTGGCATACTCAGTAATGTGCAGCCTATATTGATGCAAAACGCATTTGAAGCCGTAGTGGAAGATGAGCCAAAATATGCTAGGATAAAATTAGAAGTGGAGGTATTGCCTATTCTTATTCATTGTGATGAATGTGATAAAACAACCGAAGTAGCACAATATAAATTTATTTGCCCATGCGGAAAGCCCTCCAGAAATATTGTGCAGGGAGAAGAATTGATGATAACACAAGTGGAATTTGATGACATGATTTTACAATAAAATAGTAAACAAAGAAAAGTATGAATATTACAAAACCAAAAAGTAACAGGGCACCGGTTGGCGCTTTGCAATGTGAAAATACTACACTCAATCTTTTAAAAGCAAACGATTTTGTAGCCAAAGCCATTCGGGAAAGGCTGCCTGAAATGCTGGTGGTTAACATCTGCTCATCACCCGGCAGTGGGAAAACAACCCTGATGCAGGAAACAGGTAAACGTCTTGCGGGTAAACTAAATATGGCCGTGTTAGTAGGCGACCCCGAAACAGAAAGAGATGCCATCCGCATGAGAGAGGTCGGCATTAATGCGCTGCAAATTGTAACCGGCGGCATGTGTCACATAGAAGCCCAGATGGTGTTACAGGCTTTAGACCATATCAATTTAACCGGCGTTGATTTATTGTTTATAGAGAACGTTGGCAACCTGGTTTGTCCTGCTGCCTTTGATTTAGGAGAAGATTTCAGGGTAACTGTTTTAGCTTCCACCGAAGGTGATGATAAACCAAAGAAATATCCACGTATGTTTTTAACAAGTGAGTTGATGGTAGTATCCAAAGCAGATTTGTTACCCTATGTTCCCTTCTCTGTAGAAGCGGTTACCCAAGATGCCCGTGAAGTAAACCCTGAAATAGAAGTGATGACCATCTCCAGTTTAAAAGGCGATGGTATGGAAGAATGGTGCAACTGGTTACTAAGTAAAGTACAAGAAAAGAAATTAACATTGGCTGCTGTGTAATAAAACCATGGCAAGTATTCCTTCAATGTCACAATAACAGAAAAGATTATCGTTTTAAAAAAAAGTTATCGAAACACTATCATCATATTGCATTCACATCAGCGGCCTGGTTCAGGGTATTGGTTTTCGTCCATTTGTTTATCAACTGGCATTGAAAATGGGCTTATGTGGCAGGGTTAATAATAGCAGCGATGGGGTGCATGTGGCAATAACTACTACAGAAAATGTAGCCAACATTTTTTATAAAGAAATAATTGAAACAGCACCCGCCATGTCAATCGTTCAGCGGCATAGCATGGAGCAAATTGCATTGCAGGAATTCACAGATTTCAAAATACAGGCGAGCAAAAACACCGCTACAGCTTCTCTTTTAATAACACCTGATTTTGCAATGTGCAGCCGTTGCAAAGCTGAATTACATGATAAAAATAACCGCCGCTATCATTACCCTTTCATCACCTGCACCCAATGTGGGCCAAGATATTCCATCATACAAAAATTACCTTTTGACAGACTGAATACCAGCATGAGGCGCTTTGTTCAATGTAATGATTGTTTTGAAGAATACCACAATCCTACAGACAGAAGATATTTTTCTCAAACCAATTCGTGTGAAGATTGCGGTGTGCAAATGAGGTTGTATAATATGCAACAAGATGTATTGAGTGATGATACAAAAAAAATAATTGAACAAATAGTTTTCGAAATAGACAATGGAAAAATAATTGCGGTTAAGGGTATTGGCGGTTACCTATTATTATGTGATGCAGGTAATGAAAAAACCATCCGTTTATTGCGAAGGCGCAAACACCGCCCGGTTAAACCATTTGCATTAATGGTTCCATCCATTGAGGAAATTACCGACCTGTTTGATTTAAATGAGCAAGCAAAAAATCTATTGCAAAGCCCGGCTGCTCCAATAGTTTTATTACAACCTAAAAAAAATGTAGTCACTAACATTTGTAAAAATGACATTGCACCGGGCTTATCGAAATTGGGTGCAATGCTTCCTTACACACCTTTGTTTCTTTTGATTGCAACAGGTTTTGGAAGGGCAATGATAGCCACAAGCGCCAATATCAGCGACGGTTCTATTGTATATGATGATACCGTAGCTGTAGCTGAACTAACGGTTATGGCGGATTATATTGTTACGCACAACCGGGAAATTGTGCTGCCACAGGATGATTCGGTAGCACAGTTTAGTCCGCTTACAAATACCAGAATCATCCTGCGCCGCTCCAGAGGTTTAGCCCCCTCGTATATTGGTTACCAGGTTTCATCCGATAAAATTATCTTTTCTACAGGAGCGTTGTTAAAAAGCAGTTGTTGTTTTGTAAACAATGGCAATGTATTTATAAGTCAATATCTCGGTAATACGGATGGCTACGAAGCACAATTGGCTTATGAAAAAACAGCAAGCCATTTTTTTACTTTGTTCAATACAAAACCGACTATCATCATAACTGATAAACACCCAGGCTATTTTGCCCATCAATATGCCAGACAATTAAGCAACGATTTACAAATTCCATTCGTAATGGTGCAGCACCACAAAGCACATTTTTCAGCGGTACTGGCAGAAAACAATTTGCTTAAAAGTGCTGAGCCTGTCCTTGGTATCATTTGGGATGGAATTGGTTTAGGTAATGATGGTAATATTTGGGGTGGCGAATTTTTTGTGTATGAAAACAACGTGATGGAACGCCGCTATCATTTTGACTATTTTCCCATAATAGCGGGTGATAAAATGGCGATGGAACCACGGCTTGCTGCATTATGCATATGCAGTGAGGTTTGGATGGCAGATGACCTGTTGCAGCAAAAATTTACCGCTGCTGAATGGCAATTGTATAACAAAATGGCGCTGGTTGATACTGCCATTCAATGCTCATCTGTTGGTAGAATGTTTGACGCTGTTGCAAGCTTATTAAATCTTTGCGACAAGCAAACTTATGAAGGAGAAGCTGCCATGTTGCTGGAAACCGTTGCACGAAAATATGTAGATGCAAATGGCTATGGTTTTACCAGTAGCTACTTTATGGATGGGGCACATTATCATAAAATACCTACTGCGACACTATTTGCAGGAATTATTGCCGATATAAAAAAAGGAAAAACAACTGATTTTATTGCAGCAAAATTCCATTACTCATTGGTGCATCTGGTAAAAATTATTGCGGGGCATTTACAAATCAATTCGCTTGCGTTTAGCGGTGGCGTATTTCAAAATAGTTTGCTGGTAGATTTATTACAACACCATTTAAGTATAACGCATCCATTATATTTTCATCAGCAGTTATCGCCCAATGACGAAAATATTGCTTTCGGACAAATGGTGTATTACGATATCAATATTGATAAATCTAAGGAAGTAAAGAAGGATGATGAAGCAAAAATAGAATTGGCTTCTTTCATTGAAAATTAACTATTCAAATCCTTGTCCTGCTAATAGGAACAGGGGCAAAACCATTAATTATGTGTTTAGCAATTCCCGGAAAAATTCAATCCATTGACATGATGTATGATGGATTGGTACGAATGGCAAAAGTATCTTTTGGCGGCATTATCAAGCAAGCCAGTTTAGAAATGCTGCCTTCCGCTGATATAGGCGATTATGTGCTGGTACATGTAGGCGTAGCCATTAGCAAAGTAGATGAAGCCGAAGCGGCTAAAACGTTTGAGTACTTGAAAGAGATTGGAGAAATAGATGAACTGATTGAACATACACAGGTTGACAGAAATGATTTTAAATCATAATAATTCAACGTTGTAATCACAAACCAGCATTATTAAATTACTGTCCAATACCTCCGTTAGCAGACAAGGGCAAAACTATTTTTTATGAAATATTTATCAGAATACAGGGATGCAGATACCGTAAATCACTACTTGGCCGAAATTAAAAAAGTAGCAACCAGGCCATGGATTATTATGGAAGTATGTGGTGGGCAAACGCATAGCCTGGTAAAAAACGGGCTGTTGAGTTTGCTGCCGGAAAATGTACAGATGGTGCATGGACCTGGCTGCCCGGTTTGTGTAACGCCGCTCAATTTAATTGATAAAGCTGTATACCTGGCGGCAGAAAAAAAAGTAATCCTCTGTTCTTTTGGTGATATGCTGAGAGTGCCAGGCAGTAAAAAAAGTTTACTGGAAGCCAAGGCAGCCGGGGCTGATGTACGAATTTTGTATTCACCGTTAGAAGCGGTAACACTGGCAAAAGAAAACCCTGATAAAGAGATCGTTTTTTTTGCAGTAGGTTTTGAAACCACCGCACCTGCCAATGCACTAAGCGTGTTGCATGCACAAAGAGCCGGCTTAAAAAATTATTCTATCCTTACTTCTCATGTATTGGTGCCGCCTGCAATAGAAGCCATTGTAAGCGATGACAGCAATGTGGTGCAAGGCTTTTTGGCTGCAGGCCATGTTTGTACCATCATGGGCATGAAGGAGTATTATCCCATTGTAGAAAAATATCGGTTGCCCATAGTAGTTACCGGATTTGAACCGGTGGATTTATTACAAGGTATTTTAATGTTGATAACACAGTTGGAAAAAGGAGAATACAAATTAGAAAATCAATATACCCGTGTAGTAAGCGAAGGCGGCAACCCCGATGCCCAGGCGGTAATAGATCAGGTATTTTGTGTTACCAACCGGGAGTGGCGTGGCATTGGTGAAATACCTTTTAGTGGCTATGAATTAAAAGAAAGTTTTGCTGCGTACGATGCAAATGAAAAATTTAGTGTGCAGATAGAAAAAGTTTCCGAGAGCAAAGAGTGTATTGCAGGCCAGGTGTTACGAGGTTTAAAAAAACCTTTTGAATGCCCGCAGTTTGGCAAAAAATGTAAGCCCGCAAATCCACTGGGGGCGCCAATGGTGAGCAGCGAAGGAGCTTGTGCTGCATATTATCATTTTAGCAACCAGGGTATTTTGGCTGATTGATTGATACTCATTTTAATTTAGTAAGCCTTCAGGTTTTTACAAAAAAAGTGTAATAGATAACACCGTTAAAAAGCTGGAAAATAATAAGCTGACGAAGGACTGCCAAATAGCAGCCAGAATGAAGCAAGTCGGTAAGGGAAGCAGAAAGCCCGGAATAACCGGAACGGTTGCGAACACTTGCAGCGGGTAACCGGATATAAAGTTGAATAAAGAGTCTACAGATGAAAGCCCCAAAATACAAATTGTGCGTATGAGTAAAATAAAATTGGAATTGAGTTGCCCCATGCCGAAATTAGATTTCGACATCATCACATTGGGGCATGGCAGCGGCGGCACATTGACCAACCAATTGCTCGCAAGTGGTGTTTTTAATATACTAAGCAATGAATATTTAAATGAAAAGCATGATGGCGCTATCGTGCAAATGGATGGCCGTATGGCTTTTAGTACAGATAGTTTTGTGATAGCACCTGTCTTTTTCCCGGGTGGCAATATTGGTGAGCTGGCGGTAAATGGCACCGTAAATGATTTGGCCATGTGCGGGGCAATACCTCAATACTTGTCGCTTTCATTTATTATTGAAGAAGGCTTACCCATGACGGAGTTTTGGGAAATATTAACCAGTATAAAAAATGCTTGTAATCAGGCAGGTGTGCAGGTTGTAACCGGTGATACAAAAGTGGTAGAGAAAGGAAAGGGTGATAAGATTTTTATCAATACAAGTGGCGTTGGGTTATTGCATGAAAATGCGCATATCAGTTTCCGAAATATTAAAGCTGGTGATAAAATAATATTAAGTAATCAAATTGCAACCCATGGTGTAGCCATCATGAGCGTAAGGGAAGGATTAACTTTTGAAACTGATATTGTGAGCGACACAGTAAATCTAAACCACACAGTACATAAATTAATGGATGCTTTTGGAGGAAAGATTCATTTGCTGAAAGACCCTACCCGTGGCGGGGTAGCTACTGTGCTCAACGAAATTGCAAGAGATGCCAATGTGGGTATTGACATTTCAGACCAAAATATTCCCGTAAATGAGCAGGTGGCAGGCGCTTGTGAACTCTTGGGATTAGACCCATTGTATGTAGCCAACGAAGGAGTTTTCATCGCATTTGTAGATGCTGCTATTGCAGACAAATTCTTAAAACTATTACAGCAGGATGAAAATGGTTTACATGCCAACTGTATCGGGGAAGTAACCACAGCGCATCCAAAACAAGTAATATTAACCAGCCGGATTGGTGGTAAAAGGGTAGTAAACATGCTGGTGGGGGAGCAATTACCAAGAATATGTTAGCTGCACCCATCATAGAAAATGATTACCGGTATCCTGTTCAAAGTAAATTTGTTTTTAAGGGAGAAAAAGATAATCCACTGCTGGCTCCCAGAGGTGTTTGCTTTCATAAAAATATATTGGTTGTAAGCGATACTGCACAAAACAGGGTCTTTATCTGGAAACAGCTATCGGGCAGTGAATACCAGCAAGCAACCATAATTTTGGGGCAAATCAATAGCTTCCATACCGAAAGAAATAGTGGCGGTTTGGTAAATGGTTCAAGCCTTCTTTATCCTTCTGGTATTTGGACAGATGGAAAATTATTGATAGTTGCCGATGCCTGGAACCATCGGGTACTGATTTGGAATAACCTGCCAACTGAAAACGGACAAGCCGCAGATACTGTGATTGGCCAACCAGATTTTGAAAGTAACCAACCCAATATTAATGGAATAAGCAAACCTCCTTCGGCACAGAGCCTTTACTGGCCTTATGGTGTGTGCAGCGATGGTAAACGTTTATGGATTGCAGATACGGGCAATAGAAGGGTGTTGTTTTTTGAAACCATCCCCACAAAAAACTATGCTACTGCCAATAAAGTAATTGGGCAAATAAGTTTTACAGAAAGGGATTACGATAATGCAAATGCCATCTGGCCGTATTCAGTAAAAATAGGTGCCGATGGTAGACTAAGTATTGCTGATACCCAATATTACCGGGTATTGCTTTGGACCCATTGGCAGCAGGCATTTACACAAACTGCTGACGTAATTGTAGGGCAGCCAGAAGCAGAAAGCAATGGTCAAAATCAATACAACTTAGTGCCCAGGGCCAACACACTAAACTGGTGTTATGATTGTTGTTTTATAAAAAATAAACTGGCAGTGGCAGACAGTGGCAACAGCCGTATATTAATTTGGAATGAAGTGCCGGAAGCGAATAATATTGCGGCTGATTACTTAATTGGACAACCCCATTTTTCAATCAATGGCGAAAGTAGTTTAAGTATGAAAACAACTTTAGAAAATGAAATATACTGGCCATTTGGACTAAGTACTGATGAAAATAACCTAGTGGTGGCAGACACCGGTAATCACCGGATAATTATATACGAATTATAAAATAACCATGTTCCCATTTCCCATTTTTATCACCATTTATGCAGGCTTTGCCCATGCGTTTGAAACCGACCATTTACTCGCTGTAAGCAATATTGTTTCGCAGCGCAACAATACTTTTAAATCTTTAAAAGATGGCATTTTTTGGGGGCTCGGCCACACCACTACTATTTTAGTGATTGGTGTATTGATGCTGTTATTGAAAGTTCATATCGCTGAAAATTATTTTCACTATCTGGAAGCAGGAGTCGGAATGATGTTGATAATACTCGGCGTTATTAGGTTATATAAATTGAAAAGATATACAGGTGCGGAAGAAAATCTACCGCATACACATCCTCATGTTCGAGCTGCAATTTCTGCCGAAACGATACAAAATGCAACCAACACGGGGATAAAAAAATTGCACCTGGTGTCCTACGGCGTAGGCATGGTGCATGGACTGGCGGGCAGTGGCGAACTGGTGCTGCTGGTAATGCTACAGATGGCAAGCCCGCAAATTGGATTGATGTATTTGCTGATTTTTGGAATAGGTTCTATTTTTGGGATGTTATTGGCGGCAGGTTTATTCAGCATACCTTTCTCAAAAAAAATATTACAAGCGAAAGCATTACAGATAGGTTTAATTGTATTGTCATCGTTGTTATGCATTGGTTTTGGTATTTCAATTGTTTATAAAAATTTAATGGTACATCAGTTAAACCTTAACCCCTTCTAAATCCTTAAAGCAAAAATGACCGCTCAGGAAGTATTACTGGATGCCTTAGGGTATTATAAAATTGCAGTATCTTCAATACACAACAATACAATAAAAGTGATAAAAAATTACAGTATTGAAGTAGAACAAAACGGTGTTTATAAATTGTATGATGATGGTAATGTAATAGCACCATTTGACGACTTAGATGAATTGTGCAGGTTTATTTTATTATAAATGAATGGAGAAAAAAGAACTACAAATAATAGCCTTATCCACCAGCGAATCATCGCCGGGTAACTTTGTGCTGGTGATGGAAGAATTAATTTCCAAACTACGGCTGCCCATCATCATTGGTGCTTTTGAATCGCAAGCCATTGCTATTTATCTGGAAAGAATGAATTTGCCGAGACCATTAACCCACGACCTTTTCAAAAATACATTAACGGCTTTGGAGGCAACGGTCTCCGAAGTATTGATACATAATATTATTGATGGCGTTTTTCATGCCTGGATGATTGTGAAAAATAAAGAAGGCAATGAAATAAAAATTGATGCCCGTCCTTCAGATGCCATTGCACTGGGTGTACGATACGATTGTCCCATTTACGTATATGATTTTGTACTGACCGAAGCTGGCATTACTGAAAGTGAAAAAAAATTAAACCTCCTCAAAGGTTCCCTCGCCAGTTATTCTTTGGTAGAGCTGGAGGAATTACTTCAAGATATTCTCATCAAAGAAGATTACGAAAGCGCGGCAAGGATAAGGGATATGATTGAGCGGAGAAAAAAATAGTGGTTTGTACTCTTGCTCATTCATTTCGCTTCTGAAAATACATTTGCTGTATCTTGCTTAAAATAAAAGATGCAAACGGTACTCGTGCACCAGTAATGAAACCCACCAAACAATATATTTTAGAACATGCCTTAAAGCAATTCAATAAAAATGGTTTTGTAAATGTGCGACTGCAGCATATTGCAGATGCGGCTTTTGTAAGTGTGGGCCACCTTGCATATCATTTTAAAAATAAGGATACCATTGTAGATACGCTCTATGAGGAACTGAAACAACAGCAAGAAAGTTTGCTTGCAGAATTTAGGGTGGTACCCTTATTTGAAGATATACAGCAGCAGCTCATCCGTCTTTTTTTGCTCCAAAAAAAATACCGTTTCTTTTATCTTGATACACTGGAAATTACCAGGGCTTACCCGGCAATAAAACAAAAACATGCACAGCATACCAAATGGAAACTTCAGCAAATTGAATTTATGCTCCAGTTCAATATTTCACGGGGTTCATTTATATCTCCATCACCTGCACAGCACTTGAAAGAAACTGCCTGGTTGTTTCAAACAGCCATTGATACCTGGATGTATAGCCGCAATGTATTGGGTTCTGATTATTTAAACCAGCATGATTTTTTAACAGCGATCTGGAGTCTGCTGCTTCCCTGGTGCAGCGATATGGGGCTGCGAGAATATGCACAACTCCGAATTTCTGCAGGATAAATTCATTTTAGTAAAAACAATTTTCTACTTTTATTATCTAAATTAAATTAAATGCCTGCAAAAATACAGTTGGATGACAATGCCTACGCTGCCATGCTGGACTGTATCAATACATTTTATTCTACCAATGCACCGGCCATTAATTTAGATACAGATTTCATTAAAGATGATTATTGGCTACAGAACACGGCCGTAATAGAAAATATAGAAAGAAGGAAAGGATGCTGGCAAATTTTTCTTGTATTTGCCCATCACCTGCAGCCCCTGAAATTTATTAAAAGAGGCATCACTAACTTTTCCTGTTTAAAAAAAGCAACCCTTACTGCCCATTACATGCGGAGGCTTGCCGCCAAAGACCAGCGGGGAACTTTATCCGTAAATGCAGCCGGTATAAATATTATTTTTAATTAACCATGTTGGATACCAAACAAAAAATAGTCGCTACTACAGAAAAACTTTTCTACCAGTATGGAATAGCAAATGTACGCCTGCAGCAGATTGCAGACGATGCTGGTATTAGTGTAGGAAACCTTGCTTACCATTTTAAAAATAAGGAAGCCATTGTAAACGCTGTATATGATGGCCTGCTTGAAAAATTCAGCGGCATACTCAACACTTACATGCAGCAAAATAACCTGCTTGATTTTGATACGCAATTCAGTAACCTTTTCCTCTTTTTTAAAACCAATAATTACTTTCTCAATAACCTGTGGGAAATAGAACGGACCTACCCGGCTATTAAAGCAGAATGGGAAGCCATTAATAACAAAATACTCATTCAACTCAAAAAAAGGATTGAATTAAATACAACTAAGGGGCTCATCCATCCCGAAGAACAAAAGGGAGCCCACGAACTACTGGCACAATCAATGTTACTTACCATTACTTACTGGATACCACAACAACTGCTCCGGGGCAAATTGGTAACAGAAGCCTATTTTAAAAAAGCACTGTGGAATTTACTGATGCCGTATTTTACTAACAAAGGCCGACGTGAATTTAATGAAATAATTGCCCCGGTAATTTTTTAACGTTCAGATTGTTGAAGTTTTGATACGCTTTAAATTTCAATTCATCAACATAAAAAAATAATTAGAAAAAACTTTCTAATATTAGAAAAATTTTTCTAAATTCATTTTTTAAAAGATTACCTCACTTAAAAACGATTGATTATGGCTAATGTATTATGGCTTCAAGGTGGTGCCTGCAGCGGCAACACCATGTCCTTTCTCAATGCCGAAGAACCAACAGTAGTAGAACTCATTGTTGATTTTGGCGTTAATATTTTATGGCATCCCTCTATTGGCCTTGAAATAGGCGTACAGGTTGAACATTTACTAAAAGACATTATTGCAGGAAAAGTCCAAATGGATATTTTAGTATACGAAGGTTCCATTATTGAAGGCCCCAATGGCTCCGGCACAATGAATTATTTCTGTGAACGCCCTATGAAGGATTGGGTAAAGGAATTGGCAGCCGTTGCCGGGTATGTAGTAGCCATTGGAGATTGTGCCACCTGGGGTGGTATACCAGCGGTAGCTCCAAACCCAAGCGAAAGTACAGGAATGCAATTTCATAAAAAAACAAAAGGTGGTTTCCTGGGTGCAAATTATCTTTCAAAAGGCGGCTTACCTGTTATAAATATCCCTGGCTGCCCTGCACACCCCGACTGGATTACGCAGATATTAGTAGCCATTTCTACCGGAAGAATAAAAGATGTATTGATAGATGATTATCACAGGCCTAAAACTTTCTTTACTGATTTTGTACAAACGGGCTGTCCCAATGCCATCAGCTTTGCACAAAAAATTGATGGAGGTTTTGGTAAACGTGGTGGCTGTTTATTTTATGAAGTAGGCTGCCGTGGGCCAATGACAAGGGCCAGTTGCAACCGTATTTTATGGAACCGTACTTCCAGTAAAACCAGGGCCAATCATCCCTGCTTAGGTTGCACCGAACCTGGTTTTCCGCACAACGATTTAATGAAAGGAAGTGTATTTAAAACAATGAAAACTTTAGGCTTTTTGCCAAAAGAAGTGCCAACTGGTGTTTCTAAACTGGGCTACTACACAAGGGCAGGCGTGGAAAAAGTGATGGGCAAAGTAGAAAAGGTTTTTGGCATAGATCAGGAGCATTTTGAAACCTCTAAATAATTCATTCAAAAAATAATCAAACACATGTCAACAACAGTAAAAGAATTAAATATTTCGCCGGTAGGCCGTGTAGAAGGTGATTTGGATGTGAAGGTTTATATGGAAAACGGTGTGGTAACAAGGGCACATACACAGGCATCTATGTTCAGGGGTTTTGAAAAAATAATGGAAGGTAAAGACCCCCAAAGCGGATTGATTGTAACACCACGCATCTGTGGTATTTGCGGTGGCTCACATTTATATTGTGCCTCCTCTGCTTTAGATACTGCATGGAAAACTACCCTTACACCCAATGCACTGTTATTGCGTGCTATTGGTCAGGCTACAGAAACCATTCAAAGTATTCCACGCTGGTTCTATGCCATTTTCGCTACCGATATGGCCAATAAAAAATTTGCCAATAAACCTTTGTACAATGAAGTGGTAAAACGATTTGCAGCTTATGTCGGCACTTCATTTCAAAAAGGAGTAACTGCCAGCGGCAGGCCCGTAGAAGTATATGCATTGTTTGGCGGACAGTGGCCGCACAGCAGTTATATGATACCGGGTGGTGTAATGTGTGCACCAACGCTAAAAGATGTTACAAGGGCACATGCCATTATGAACCAGTTTAAAAATGACTGGCTGGAAACCGTGTGGCTGGGATGCAGCATTGAAAGGTATCTACAGATTAAATCCTGGGATGAACTAATGGTGTGGGTAGATGAAAACGAATCGCAGCGTAACAGTGACCTGGGTTTATTTATCCGTGCAAGTATAGAGTTTGGATTGGATAAATTCGGTGAAGGCGTAGGTAAGTTTATTGCTTTTGGAACCTACCTGCACAAAGACCGCTATAATCACCCTACAGTAGAAAGTCGCAACCAGGCTCTGATAAGCGCAAGTGGATTTTATGACGGCAGCAATTATCATACTTTTAACCACCTTGACATAAAAGAGCATGTGAGCCATACCTGGTTTACAGACCAGCCGGCTGCACATCCGTGGGATCAGCCATTGCCTACACCAGTGCAATCGCAAAATCTGGGCAATAGTGATTTTAATGGAAAGTACAGTTGGTCAAAAGCCCCCCGTTATACCGGTTATGCAGCCGAAGCAGGTCCATTGGCAAGAGTAATTATGAACTCCAATCCATCCAATTTAGATCATCAAATACAAGACCCTTTGTTTGGAGATATACTGGCAAAAAAAGGAGCCAACGTTTTTACCCGTGCACTGGCACGGATGCATGAAGCACCAAGGATATTTGAATACATTAATGAGTGGCTAGGACAAATTGATTTAGATGGTGAATTTTATATAAAGCCAGAAGAGAGAGACGGGCAAGGTTTTGGCGCCACCGAAGCAGCCCGTGGGGCACTGGCACATTGGATAGATATTAAAGACGGCGTAATAAAAAACTACCAGGTTATGGCACCTACTACCTGGAATGTAGGCCCAAATGACGATGAAGGAAAATCGGGACCAATAGAAGCTGCGCTGGAAGGAACAGAAATTGAAGATAGCAACGACCCTGTAGAAGTGGGTATGGTAGCCCGTTCATTTGATAGTTGCCTGGTATGTACAGTACACGCACACGATGAGAAAACAGGAAAAGAGCTGGCGAGGTTTAAACTGTGATATAATTATCGACAAATTAAAATTAAAAAATACCCGTAGTTTTTATTACGGGTATTTTGTTCCCGTAAAAGTATGACTTTGTAACATTTTTCAACATTGACTGAAGAATGAATCATCACGCTCAATACAGCGTATCTTTAAGCATCTTTTTAGATATTTGTGTATTGCGATTTAACTACACCAAACGAATCAAAGTTATTGATAGTTTATCTGGATTTTTTTTGAGAATGGCTTTTTAGCTTTTTATCGGCAATTAAATTTGACGTTTATGATAAAAGATTTTTCATTGCTACACAAAAAAATAGCTTAGCGTTTAAACGGTAAAACAACAATGAATAAAACAGCGATAATGGGTTTTGGAAATCCCTGCCGCAGCGATGATGCTATTGGTATTTATGTAATAGAACAATTGCAAAAAATATATGCAACGGATGAAACAGTAAATGTGTTTGATATGGGAACCGGCGCCTTTGAAATATTATTTAAATTAAAAGGACACAGCAAAATTCTATTGGTAGATGCTGTAGTAAATACCGGCGAAACACCTGGCACCCTGTACAAAGTACCGGCAGAAGAAGTATTAAGAGCACCAATAAATGACCCCATGGTATTTTTGCATAGCCTTAAATGGGACCAGGCATTGTCTTATGCAAAAAAGATTATGCAGGATGATTATCCAACCGACATTCAGGTATATTTAATTGCAGTGGATGATACGAGATTGGAAATGCATTTGAGTGATGCTGTTAAAATTGCCGGAGATAAAGTGATGGCTTTAATTCAAGATGAGCTAAAGCTGGCAGTAAATACGTAACCGATGGAAACAATACAATTAGCGAGTGGGCATTTAATATTAAACGCAGCCATTGCCAATGAATTTTTCGGTGAAGCCAGTCATGTAAATCTGGTGTATTATGCACAGCGAAAAATAATGCTGCTGGCACCGGTAGATGATGACCTGTTTAAAAGTCTGCACAAAACATCCATGGTAATGCTGAAATTGAAAAACAGCCGGGGCGATAAATCAGTAACCATTCAGGAAATACTCATTGATAATGATATAGATGCAACAAACAGGATACTAAATTTTCAGGCAGATAGTATCATGAAAATAATCAGCATATTTTTTTAGCCATGTTTACCGGTCTTTACAATATTGTATACACAGAATACCCCGGAGGCGAAAGCGACCTGAATTTTTTGCAGGAAGGAGGATGGTTGCTCAATAGCGAAGTGAGGGAACATATCAAATACCAAAAAGGCAGATGGCAGGTTAGCATGATTTTGATTTGGGTAAGCATTCCTTATCGCTTTTTAAGACGTTTTATTGATACTTATGAAAGTGAAAAAAAAGCTGGCATCTATGCAGAATTATTTAAACGCACCATGCAAAAAGATGCAAGGGGAACCATAAAAATAAACGAAGATGATTTCAATATTTGTTTCAACTGAATCGGTTGAAAAAATAAAACAATGTATTGCCCAAGAACACCGGCTCCATGAGCTCGTAACTGTGTACCATGCAAATGATATTGTTACCAGCAGCCATCAAAAAATTATTATCATTGATGGAACCATTACGGTAAGCCCTGATTGGTACAATGATATGCCGCCAGTTCTGTTCATCGAAAAAATCACTTACAGTGAGGAGGCTTTACTTGGCATCATCTTTTGCCAATTGGGTAATTTTGAAAAATCAAATCATTTCGTAAGTAATCATCCTGCTATTTTAAAAACGGTCGATTTATTAAACAGGTTGTTGAATGAAATTGCAGTAGATGAACTTTTTATTTCTACGGATGCTGCTGATTTTACACAGTTGCACAACCATGCGATTGCCGCATTATACGGTAATTGGGAACAAGAACAATCCGTCGGTAACATCAAGCATTTATTTATTGCAGCAATGAATGCAGCCACATTACCGGAACAAAAAGCATTTATTGCTAAACATTTTGCAACTTTTTTAACCGATAATGATGAACTGGATGCTGCCGAAGAACTGCTGCTGCAGTTGCTGCAATTATCCATCTCCAACGATGCCTTTATTGAATTAAAGGCAGCCCTGTGCAGCATTTGGATGAAGCAATTGACAGTGCCCTACAACGAAACCTTGTTGGATAAATTAAAAGCTAATTTGTGGGAGTGTCTGCAGCATTATGAAGCTGGCAATAGAAAAGCAGAGGCGGCTTTAATTTTAATTGACGCATCGCAGGTAGCTAATTTTAGCAACAGCTTTACAGAATCGCTGGGCTATATCAACAAAGCAGTGATGCTTTTGCAGGATAAAAATTTAACCCAATTAAAAGGTACTGCTTTATTGCGAAAAGCCATATTGCTATACACCTGGGCACAAAACGGACAGCCACAATTTCACCGCACTGCGATGCAGACTTTTCAGGAATGCCTCACTATTTTTGACAGGGAAGCGGCACCAGGTGTATTTGCAGACATACATCACCACCTCGGTGTTATCTATTCTGAAATACAGGATGAAGTAAAGAAAAGAGGTGTATGGGCTGCTGTCTCAGTATCGTCATTTACAGAGGCAATTAACTTTTATAACAAAATAGATTACCCATATGAGTTTGCCATGATATGCCATCACTTTGGTAATGCTTACACCAAATACCCTGCTGCACTACATTCTGATAATTATGACAAAGCGCTTGCCTGGTACAGGGAGGCCTTGGATATACGAACAGCCGAAAACTATCCGCGGGAAAGATGCCATACCCTCTCTAATTATCTAGCAACAAGCTGGAGTGCTGCCAATCCTGATGAGTATTTTAATGAGGAAAGATTTAATGATATGTGTATGAAGGCAGCAGAATTGAAACAATTAAGTACAGACCCCATGCTGCAAGATGAAGCCTTGGAGCATCTTGAAAAGCTAAAGAAATTAAAAGAAGAATTTGTTTAATTCAACCAAACTCACACCTATTTTTCCAAAAACTACAAAACGGCTAAAAGCTTGCCCATTTTGTAGCTACTTTCTCCGAACGGGTTATCAAATGGGGTGGCGTGACTAAACCAATCACCTTTTCGTATTAACTAATAAGAGCATATACCTTTTGCATGTGTATTACTTGTGAGTACACAAGCAGGTTTACTGCCGGTTCTAACATGGGATATAGTTGATCTGTTGGGCAAGGATTTCCTTATGAAAAATACTTTCACTTTTAGTACATCATTTTTTTGCAACGGATAAGGAGTTTGCAGTATTACAATCTCTAAATTTTGTGCGGCATTAGCTTACTCAAAAAAAACATTTTTTTAATCCCGCTCTATTGCTTATTCACTCTTGTTCATTTTTTATAAAATCAAAACATGAATTTCGTTATAAATGAATCCAACGACTATTGCACAAAATGAATGAGGTGATTTTTTAATAAAAACAATATTATAATAAAAGGCGTTGAAATCTTAATACAAAGACGTACACGAGAGGAGTATTTGTTGTAAAAACCAGCAAACTGATGGGCTTGCAGCCAGCATGGTTTTGCGTTGGATAATTGTATAAAATACCATCTAAGCAAAGGAAAGCAGGGGTACTAAAGAAGACTTATAGGAAGTATTTGTAGTAGCCAACATTGTTGTTTTACCCATAGTAGTGACGCTTACAAGAAAAACTGCGTAATATTGGGAAGAGCCAATGGCTGAATAGCGAGGTTTAAATGGCACTGCTGTACTCGGTCGCAAAAAAGTGAAACAGCAAAATCGTATACTGATTTTCATGCTTTCATTTACTTAAACAGAACATACTTTATTTGCCGTAGTTGCGTTAATTCTTTTAATAACCAGTTTCACGCAACCAACCACATATTTTTTTTGTTAACTTTGCTTTTTAACACAATTGTCATATGAACGCAACAGCAACAGCCATCCCAACCCCTTCTTTAACCTTAACCTCTAAGGACTTTGTAACAGACCAGGAAGTTAGGTGGTGCCCGGGATGTGGAGATTATTCCATTCTTGCACAGGTACAGAAAATAATGCCTACACTAGGTATTCCAAAAGAAAATATCGTAATTGTTTCCGGAATTGGTTGTAGCAGCCGTTTCCCTTATTACATGAACACCTATGGTATGCATAGTATCCACGGCAGAGCTACGGCGGTAGCCAGTGGTTTAAAAGCCGCCCGTCCTGAACTGAGCGTATGGATTGTAACGGGTGATGGTGATGGTTTAAGCATTGGTGGTAACCATACCATTCATTTGCTGCGCAGAAATTTTGATGTGAATATTTTATTGTTCAACAACCAGATATATGGTTTAACCAAAGGACAGTATTCTCCCACCTCGGAGGAACATAAAATTACCAAATCTACTCCATTCGGAAGTATCGATCATCCGTTTAATCCATTGGCACTGGCCATGGGTGCAGATGCCAGTTTTATTGCCCGTACAATGGACAGAGATCCAAAACATTTGCAAGCGATGTTATTGCGTTCGCAGGCTCACCGCGGTGCTTCGTTTTTAGAGATCTATCAAAACTGTAACATCTTTAACGATGGCGCTTTTGAAGTGTTTACTGAAAAAAGCAGCAAACCAGAAGAAGTACTATTCCTGGAACAAGGCCAACCACTGGTATTTGGAGCAGCAAAAAATAAAGGCATCAAACTGGATGGTTTTAAACCAGTGATTGTTGATATAGGAGAAGGCGGCGCAAGTATCGATGATTTATGGGTGCATGATGATCGGGATTTTTACAAAGCCCAGATTTTGATTCGCATGTTTGACGATCCAAAACTGGCCGGCCATTTACCAAGACCATTTGGCGTATTTTATGAAACCGACAGGGCTTGCTACGAAGATAGCATGACCATGCAGATAGAAGAAGTGATTGCGAAAAGAGGCAAGGGCGATCTGGATAAATTACTGAGAGGTAATGAAATCTGGACAATTAGCTAAAAGCATTAAAATCATTGTTCTCTACAAGAGAATGGAGGATTAAAAACAGTTATAAAATAATTCAACCGGCATCCTTAAAAAGGTTGCCGGTTTTTTTTACAATTGATTTTTATATTCCAATGGGGTTTTTATTGGTTAAAGAATTCTAATTCAGGTCAATAAACAACTATTAGAAATTGTTGAGATTCGCAATTAAATTCCGAGGTAAAACCCTTATATGTTTGTATTTTTTAAGTTTTTATATTTTTTTTAATAAAGAGAGTTTGAATGTTATCAACTTTGAAGGTAAGGAGGAGCTAGCCCTGAAGGGGCGAAATATTATAGCATAGGGCATCGCCCTAT
>JBGSMI010000245.1:0-22602 GCA_041740215.1 Ferruginibacter sp. | reverse complement strand
TGAACTGGAATATATAAAAGGTTTCATTTATGCAAATGTATTTACCACTAACATAATCGTTAAAATAGATCCCGTTAGTGGAAAGGTGGTAGGCCGGCTGGATTTTACATCGCTGGAATTTGAAGCTAAAAATAAAAACCCCGATGCAGATGTACTAAATGGGATTGCCTACGATTCCGCAGCCGAAAAAATTTATGTAACGGGAAAGCTATGGCCCAACATTTACCAAATAGATTTTTCCCATTAAGATCTGGACTAGTGAAGCTTATGAAACGTGTTGGTGATAAGAGAACGCAGCTTGCCCAACCCCTTCTCATCATTTGCATCACCTGAAACATACTTTTACTGCTTGAGAAATCATTGAATTTTCGGAGAAATAACACCTTGCTCTCAAATAACATATCATAATCTTATCCTTTGATATATTCAATTGTTGTTTTTTTATATTTCGACTACTTTCAACTACATTTAGGCTGTAATTATAATTATGAAAATTAAATGAATTGCTATTAATTTGACAGCTTTTATGGAAACAAACGTACAAGAATTACAAAGTGCCACCAATTTTGTGCTGCAACTGTTTGCAGAAAAGGAGGTGCATCTTGACTTTACTCCCGAAAGCATACACCATTTGGATACCTTGTTTGAGCGTGAATTTATCAACGGTATTTTTATCAATGGAGCGAGTGTTTTTGCACAGTACCAGGGTCTTATTATGACAGGCATTACCGGGTATATTGCACAGGTTATCGTACAGCATACAGTAAATGCAAAACTTTGTTTTGACGAAGATGATGAAAACTGGTTTATCAATTTTGCCATTGAATCAGCTAGCGGAAAAAAA
This sequence comes from Ferruginibacter sp., assembly GCA_041740215.1. Classification (GTDB taxonomy): domain Bacteria; phylum Bacteroidota; class Bacteroidia; order Chitinophagales; family Chitinophagaceae; genus Ferruginibacter. The sequence goes on along the minus strand of JBGSMI010000245.1, from coordinate 21,758 downwards.
CTAATGCCCGGTCACCGGGTTTTAAAAAAGGCTTATAACGGTAATAGTGACCTGCTTTATCCGTACGTTACGGATGCTATCCACTATTTCAACGAACCTTTGCCAAGTTATAATTTTAAAGCTGCCGTAGTTCATCTGATAGATTATAAAGATGCTAACGGAAAACACTGGTGGAAGTTGTGGTAGAAAGCGGACTGAACCAAATGTGGTTTTCTATCTCTGGTTACCTGAATATTACCGTTCCCAATAGACTTGTAAGGTCTATCTCAACTTTTTTTAAGTGCTGGTGTATCTGAAGCAATACAAGTTGCTCTTCTGCATCCTGCGCCTTTTCCAGTTCACGCTGGTTTTGTTCAATTAACCGTTTTATTTTTCTCAGTTTCAGATAGTTTACTGTACTAAACACTTCTTCTTTGTAAAGCTCTTCACGGGTAGCAATTTTACCTTCATACACTTCTTTCCAGTTGTGACTAATCTCATAATTGTAATCCATCACCTGTATTGATAAATTACGCATCGTATTGTCCTCATGATACAAAAAGGTTTTCGAATTCGGCTCCAGCCCTTCATCATAAAAACCCTTGTATATTTTTAACAGAGCAATCAGGTCCTTGTTGTCAATTAGTTCTTCCAGTTGATTGACTTCTATCTCTGAAAATATATGATCGGCTACCCGTTGCTCTTCGTTCCATGTTTTCAAACCAAATTCAATCAGGCTTCTTACCATCGCTCTTTCATGTGGCTCATCTTTATTTAGTAAAGCAGCGGCATCATCTTCAACTTCTGCAGGTGGTCTTGTCTCTTCGTTCTTGTGTTGAGCATCCTCTCTGCCGCTCCTTGTTTCTTCTTTGGTTATTTTGTCACGAATGAATTTATTTACCAGCGCATGCAAACCGCCTTCTTCAATCTTTAGCAACTCGGCACATTGCTGAATGTAATCCTGCTGTTTGGTAAAATCTTCCGCCTTGTTAATTTTCGAGATGGTTTCAGCAATCTGGTTTACCACAGCCGATTTTTTATTGCTGTCGTTACCGGCATCCTTTAGCATTACGCCCAATTGAAACAGGATGAAATCTTTCTTGTTGTTGGCAACGAACTCGGCAAAGGCGGCCGGACCTACTTTGTTTACATAACTATCCGGATCTTCTTTATCCGGAATCAAAACCAGCTTTACATTCAGGCTTTCCTCAAGCGCAAGGTCAAGCCCTCTCAACGCTGCTTTTATACCAGCATTGTCTCCATCATAAATTATGGTGAGGTTGTTGGTATATTTTTTTACGAGCCTCAACTGATCTGGCGTAAGCGAAGTACCACCGCTAGCTACTACATTTTCAATACCAGCCTGGTGCAGCGATACTACATCGGTATAGCCTTCTACCAGTAAGCATTCATCTGCTTTATCAATGGCCATTCGTGCAAAATAGCTGCCGTATAGTATTTTGCTTTTTACATAAATTTCATTTTCCGGGGTATTGATGTACTTGGGTGCCCTGTCATTGGTTTTTAAAATACGTGCGCCAAATCCCAACACTTTTCCACTTTGGTTGTGTATGGGAAAGATGATTCTTCCGCGGTAATTATCCACCGGCTTTTCATCACGAATGGCTACCAGTCCACTTTTTTGAAGCAGCTCTACATTGTATTGCGCATTGATGGCAGCTTTGGCAAAACTATCGCGGGCTTCGGGGTTAAAGCCAAGCTGGAATCTTTTGATGATTTCTTCTCTAAACCCCCGTTCTTTTAAATAGCTTAAACCAATGTCCCGGCCTTCGTCCGTATTAAATAGATAATCGCTGAAAAATTTTTGACCAAAACTGTTGATGATGTATAAACTATCTGCGCTTTGTTGTTGAAGTTTTTGCTGAGGCGTAGTTTCTGTTTCCTCAATTTCTACATTGTATTTTTGAGCAAGCCAGCGCAGGGCTTCAACATAGCTGTATTTTTCAAGCTCCATTATAAAGCCAATACTGTTGCCACTGCGTCCGCAGCCAAAGCACTTATAAATTTCCTTAGCCGGCGAAACCGTGAAGGATGGCGATTTCTCGTTGTGAAAAGGACATAAGCCAAGATAGTTGGTACCTCTCTTTTTTAGTTTGATAAAGGAACCAATAATTTCAATGATGTCGATCTTGCTTAAAATCTGTTGTATGGTATTTTGGGAGATCAATATAAAAAAATTAAAATCTGTTTTGAGCAAATGTAATGCAAGATAATAGCAAGGGGTAAGCAGGTGTTATATATTTTATAGTAGTGTTGACATAATTTTCTTTAATGTGGCATGATTTATGAAATTTCAGGCTGCAATTAATTTGAATTAATAACAATCAAATACCTTTGGGTTCTAAAAATTACACAAATGAATAAATTCTTCCTATTAATGGCGTTTAGCCTTGTTATGACTGCGACGTATGCGCAGGATATTAAAGAAATCAGAAATTTCACTTTGCTGGGCCAAACGCAAAAAGCAAAGGATCTAATTGACAAATACCTGACTGTGCCTAAGAATGCTGCTAAAAGCGAAGGTTGGTATTACAAGGGCTTTATATACAACCAGCTTTCTAAAGATTCCACTAAAAGTTTAGCAGAAAGTTCAGTGTTGAAGGATAGTGCATTTGCTGCACTTAAAAAGTACCGTGAGATGGATCCGAAGGCCGAATTATTGACTGAACAAAACAATTCACCTTTGTACGATTTGTATGTAGGTTATTATTCTGAGTTGGGGGTGAAGTCTTACGTGGCTAAAGATCCGGCAACTGCTTTTGAAGATTTTAGAAAGGCATTGGAAGTTCATGACTATATAGAAACTAATAAGTTGATAGGGAACAATGGTTTTAAATTTTCTGCATTGGATACTATGTTGACTTTGTATACAGCCATTGCTGCAAATGAGGCAAAGAAGATTGAGGAGTCAAGCAAGTTTTATAAAAAAATCACAGATGCAGAAATTTCTGATCCACAATATATCGACGCCTACCAGGTGTTGGCTGATCGGTATAAAACAAGTCAGGATAAAGCGGCTTTTGCTGATATCATTGCGAAGGGAAAAAAACTGTTTCCAACCAACAATGAATACTGGACTGCAATTGAAATTGAAGAAGCAACTGAGGGTGTAGGCAAACCAGATATTTTTACAAAGTATGAAGAGTTGATGAAAAAGAATCCGGGCAATTATACATTGCCTTACAATTATGGGGTCGAGTTGTATCGTTACATTTATTCAGATGAAACAAAGAATGTAAATACCAGTGAGTACAAAACTAAGCTACCAGAAATTTTAAAACAGGCAATTGCCATTAAAAATACCAGCGAGGCAAATTTTTTATTGTCAAACTTCTTGTATAACAATTCTATTGATATTTACGAAGAAGCAAGAAAAATGAAGGCTGTAAAACCGGAAGAATTAAAAAAGAAAAAAGACCTGCAAGCCCAGTCTGAGGCAGCTATGAGTCAGGCAATACCTTATGCGGAAGCAGTCGTAACATTGTTCGCAGGTAGTGAAAAACATAAAGGTTCTGAGAAAGTAAACTATAAGCAATCATTGGTGATTCTGAAGAATATTCACGAAACAAAAAAGGATGATGCAAAAGTTGCCGCCTATGATAAGCTGATTAAAGAAACAGAATAAAATGTTTGATATACTATAATAATAAAAAAGCAGCGTGCAATTTGTACACTGCTTTTTTTATACGATTGTATTTAGCAGCGCTCATTATAGCGGTTTATTATTAAGTTTGTTACTGCCTTAAATTTAGGTGATGGGTTTTAAACATCGTTCTGTTGACGCACCAAGCAGATGTTTTTTATGTGAAGGTGATCATGGGTTTTATCTATCTCAAAAAGCATTCGTTGTGTTTTAGATAATGCCGATAAAAAGCTTATTTCGTTCTATTGAAGTGCCATTCAGGTGTTGTGCTCAGATTTAACATGACAATACCATCTGTGCCTGTTGAAATATTGATTGTGGCTACTTTGCCATTCACCATCAAACGTCATTTACTTAAACTATTTCAGAATTGTATTGCTATTAAAAGTAGAGAGCGAATAAAATAACAGATAATTTTTGTTCTTAATATTTGGATCTTTAAATCCTTAGACACTATTTTATTTTTTTTCTGGTAAAACCCTTCGGCTAAGCTCAGGATGAAACAAAAAAAATCAAGCCTGCCCGACTGTATCAAGCAGACAACGCTGCGAATAAAAAAGCTCCCGATTTATTATCGGAATGATTGAAATTTCCAGTATAATTCTGCCATCAATCCGCTGGCTTGCGTAGCCAGTTGTTCAATACTATGTAGCTTATGCCCGACTCAAACTTCCTTGATTTCTTAACGACTTATGTTGAAAATTTCCAGCACTTTTTATTCAAGTCCGCAAAAAAACGGAGAGTACCACAAAATGTTGAATTGAAAAATTATTAGTAATTGTCCAAATTTCATGAGAAAAAAACATTAATTCAACCTTCAGCATCCGGTCTATCGGGGTCACACTTTTCGGCACATCAATATAGTAAGGCAAGCACAGGATCCAGATCGTATTTGGTTTCATCAATTGTAACCAGTGTTTTATCATGCAGCACGGTGCCTAATTTTCTTAGATCGAATTTTTCTTTAAATTTTGAGTAGGTATTCCTGATCATGGTATGCAATTCATTTCGGTCTACTACTTCTTTCAGGTCTATTACATAAGAGTCTTCGCCCACATACTCCAGCACGGTTTTTTTATCAAAGATAAACTCACAGGTAAACCTGCAGGCAATGCCTTTTTTGGATGGCGCTGTTTTTTTCATCACATCAAAAGTAATATAGCTGGTTAGCTTTTCTCCCGCATCGTCAATTGAGTTGATGGGTTCCTGGTAATTCCATTTGCTAACGATGAGCTCCGTTTGTTCAATCATGTTTATTATTGAAGTTGACGTTGATTTTAAAGTATCTCATTGATATTGATCATGCAGTTCTTGCTTAGCTAAAAAGTAGCAGTTTCCGGGGTGTCTGCTGACAGATTGACCATCCCTTTAAATTTAGACATTTTTTCTTTTTTTTATGATCGAATATAATAATGTCAACGCCACAAATGCTAAAATTAATTTCCCTTGCCAGCCAAATCGGGTCACCTCGTTTACGGAATAGGCTTCCATCAAAAGTGCCGGTATCTTTCCTAAAGAACTGGCCACCAAAAAAACACCAAATGCTACCTTCCCAATTGCAGCAGCAAAAGTGATTAAACCGGATGGGATAAATGGAATCAGCCTTAAAGAAAAGATTAGATAGAATGCTTCTTTATTGTCTGCCTCCACCAATCGTTTTACTTGTTGGTGTTTTTGTAATCCTTTTTCTGCTGTTTTTTTGAAGCCTTTCCGGTACAATAAAAATGCAATCCCTGCTCCCAATGCTTCGCCAAAAAATGAGATGAAGGTGCCATTCCAAAAACCAAAAAACAATATATTGGCAGCGGTGATAAATACACTGGGTACAATACCCAATACCGCAACAATGATACTGATACAAATGCTGATGAATATAGCAAGCTGTGAATATTCCTTAAAAAGTTGAAGCAGACTTTCTTGCACTTGTGGGTTGATGAATGGTGAATGATAAATGAAGAATTGTGAATTGTGAATTATTGATCATTACCATTGACCATTCTCCACTCACACTAGCTTATTTTAGGATTACTATATGCTTCTGCAAAATTACTGTGCTAAATAATTACCTCCATTGTAAATCCCACCTTGCCTTCAATACTTTCTAAGTTAAAGGTGCCGCCAAATGCTGCAGATTTTTGCTGGATGGCAGAAAAGCCTTTGCCGAAATTTACTTTTTTCAAGTCAATGCCATTTCCATTATCAAAAATGCTCATTTTGGTTTTGTTGGCATGACCGGAAAATTTAATATCGATGGAGGTCGCGGAGGAATGTTTAAGGATATTTGAAAGCTGGTGTTGTGCAATCCGGTAAAAAACGGTTTGCAAAGCAATATTAATTTTACTTAAGTCAACATTGTCAACGTTTAACGTATAATTGATTTGGCTGGTTTCTTTTAAATTGGCGAGTGATTCATCCAGCGCAAGTTGTAATCCCAGCAACTGAAGCGAAACGGGAGAGAGTCTCTTCGATAAAATGCAAATGCCTGAAATGGATTCCAATAGCAGGATTTGGGCTTCTTCCAGCCAGGTCAGCCCCTCATGGGTTACATGATTTTTTGCCTGTGCGATGTGCAGATTGATCGCCGATAATACCTGGTTAATATTTTCATACAGTTCCTCACTGATCATTTTTCGCTCATTTTCTTCTGCTTCAAAAATGGCTTTCTGCATGGTTTGCTGGTGCTCTTTTCGGATATTTTCAAATTCCTGTTCCAGCGAATTGAGCTCGGTCAAATCCTGCATGGTTCCAATCAATCGGATTGGTTTATTTTCGGCATCTCTCACAACAAATAACCTGTCTAAAATTAATTTGTATTGGCCATCTTTACATTTAAACTGGTATTTACCCCACCACACATTTTGCTCACCCTGTAGCAATTCGTCCAGTGCATTAATGATCCTGTTTTTATCCTGTGGATGAATATTGTTTCGCCACCAGGTATTATTATCCTCCAAATCAGGATAACCATGTCCGAAAAGTTCTGTTATTCCATCATTATAAAAAGATTTATTGGTAATAAAATCATATTCCCATATCCCTTCTTTTGTAGCAAGTGACAAAAGCTGGAACCTGTTGATGTTTTTTATGAACTCACTTTCTGGAATTGGCATATTTTTCATTGGTTTTCAAAATTCATCAGCTTTTTGCAGGCGGTGATTTTAAAATACATTTAGTGTGTTCAATTGTGTTGATGCTGATGTTGAATTGTAAATTTACATCACATGATTAAAGTAAACGTTATAATTCAGGTAATAATTATCACACGGCTTGTTTATTTTATCACATGATGTTTTAGCAGGTATATGACGGAGATTTGGATGTTGCTTTTTTTCGTATTATCCTAAATGGCAGAAATGAATAGCCTACTTTTCAGATAAAAAACAGGATTTACAATGGCGCTGGCATGTTATAAATATTCAATCTGGGCGTATTTAAAATTGTCGCAGCCCGGTACAGGGTTGCCAACCTTTTTTACGTGGTTTTTAGTAGAAAAGAACCTGAACAAGGTTGGCAACCCTTCCGAAAATTTTAAATGCACCCCAGCAGATCGTGGAGGTTTGGCTCGAAGCGCTTGATTTTCCGCTGTTGCTTATAAAGCAGGTCTTCAAAAACGAAAATGACACGGTCGGCGAGTTGTGCCTGGCATGCAGTGATTTAAATTTATCGTATGAACAAATTGCTACAATCTACAAAAACGGTGGGGCGTAGAAGAATACCATAAATCCATTAAAACCAATAAGGGGTTTGTTAAAGCACCCAACAAAAACATCAAAACGCAAACAAATAACTGTATACTATCTATCGTGGCTTATGTAAAACTGGAATGGCTCAAACAAAGAACAGGAACAAACCATTTTGTTATAAAGAACAAGATCTATCTGGCTGCCCGGCAGGCGGCCTGCAAAGGGCTAATAACCTTATTAACACTTAAAGCGGCATAAACTACTTTTTTGTGCGACTATGTTGCGTAAGGAGAGTTATTACGTAAAATCTTGATATTAATTTGCGCTAAGTTCTTGCCGTTGCCGATTGCATACAAAATGGCCGTGGATGCATTAAATCGAAAAACTTCTATTGTAAGCAGAGGAACAGGGCACTTACTTCAGGCGCCTGACTTTATCTTAAAAAATGCAGAACTGCGAAAATCAAAAGGCTTTGGAAAAACGGAGTTTTACGTAAACAGCGCATTGCTGCTAATTTACAAGAATGTAATGGAATCAAAGTAAACGGGTAAAGTAAAGCGCAATAAAGGTCAATCATTTTAATTCTTTAGTGTGGCAGCTTATCCTTGAAGAACCCATAAAGAAAAGTGCCTGCATTTGCAAAGATGAAAACGATGATCATTGCAAAAAAGCCATAGCCTATATTAACCACAATAGGGCCGGGGCAGGCGCCGCTTAAAGCCCAACCAAGTCCAAAAATGGTGCCTCCGGCAAGATAACGCACAAAGCTTCTTTCTTTGGGTTGAAAGTGAATCGGATTGCCTTGAAAGTCCTTAATATTATATCGCCTGATCAATGCTACGCCAATTACTCCCAGTAAAACAGCGGTACCAATTATACCATACATATGAAAGGCCTGGAAGCGAAACATTTCCTGAATCCTAAACCAGGAAATGGCTTCTGATTTTGCCATTACTATGCCAAAGGCAATACCGGTCAACAAAAATTTCATCCATTTCATTGCTTGAAAATTAAGGGTAAAATTAAAAAAGTCATAATTAAACCGCCGATAAAAAAGCCGATCACGGCAATAAACGATGGCCATTGTAAATTGGATAAGCCGCTGATGGCATGACCCGACGTGCAACCTGCTGCATAGCGGGTACCAAAGCCTATCAGCAATCCGCTTACGGCCAATACCAGGAAGCCTTTTAAAGAAAAAACGGCTTCCCAGCCAAACAATTCATCGGGCTGCAATGATGTAGGAGCTCCAATACCCAGCCCGGCCAAGTCTTCCACTGTAGCCGATGAAATCTGTACGGCCGCCCCGGGCTCTGATAGAAATTGATGGGCGATAAAACCACCAATCACGGCTCCCAATAAAAATACCAAATTCCAGCTTTTGCTTCTCCAGTCAAAATCGAAAAATGGCACTTTTTTGCCGAGACCAACTGCCGCACAAATGGTACGCAGGTTGGAAGAAAAGCCAAAAGATTGCCCAAAGTAAACCAGGGAAAACATGATGGCAGCAATCATCGTTCCCGAAAACCACCAGCTCCATGGTTGTGTTAAAAATTCTTTCATTGCTAAAAGTTGTGGCGGTAAAAATACCGGATTCATTCCTGAAAAACAATTGAACTACGGCGGGGAGCTATTATTTACCCGTAGTGATACAATCATCAATGCGGAAGAATCGCTGGATTAGGAAGGGGATATTTGCTGCTGCCGGTAAATGCAACCCTCCTAACCAATGCCCGCTTAGCAATGCACAAAACCCAAACGGTAAATAGAAAACTAACATTCATTTCTGATTGCCTATCGTACCAACGGCGGCGGCTACCCGGCATAGGTAAACAAAGGATTACCGAAAGCCTACATTGGTAGTTTTGAAAACGGGCTTTTTTCGTGGTAGACTTGCGGCTATTTTTCTCTACGTTTTTGGGCACTGATTTATCCTGCCTTAATAATAACCGCTCCGTGAGGCAATAGGTCTTGATTCAAATGTTCCTTAACTTCAGGTGTTAATTTTGTTAACTCCTCGTAGCTATTAATTTTCGCAGATAAAACAAAAACGGTTATCGGGTATTTTATGAAATTTTGCTGATGCTGTAAATTCTTATCAAAAGTTAAAAGTGCATCAAAGTTATTTTCCAGAAGATGATTTAATAATTCGCCATTTTTAATACCGTTCCACTCCTTGTCACGAACTGTATAGACTTCGTGTTCAGGATAATCAAGTTTAAGTCGTTTAGGTAAATTTTCGTCAAGCAACAGCCGCATAAAGTTGTTCCAGATTCTTAGTGTTCAATAATTTATTAGCCCAATCCAATAGTCCAATTGCTTGTTCTTTGGATACGGTCGGAAAGTCTTCTAAGAACGCATCAAGAGAAACGCCTGCTTCGAGGTGGTCAAATAAAGACTCCACAGGAACACGAGTTCCCTTAAATACGGTCTGGCCACCTAAAATTTCATTGTCAATTGTTATTAAGTCTTTAATGTCCATAAGATGAAATTACAAAGAAAAATTTGCAACTTAAACGGTCTTTGAAATTTGCGCCGCATGTGTCGGGCTTTATAATGATGCCTGGTTTTGCTTTTAGCTGAGTTTTGTTGGTGAGGTTCCATTTAAGTTTTGCAATGAGGGTAAGCCAATGGTGAATAGAAAACTAACAATCGCAATTAATTGCCTGAATTAATGACGGCGGCTGCTGCCTGGCATAGGTAAATGAAGAATAAACGAATAGCCCCATTTATAGCTTTTGAATGCGGGCTTTTTGGGAGGGAGTTGCGGCTGTTTTTCTTCTATATAATTTACTCGAAGTTGTTCATTTTGAATCGTAAGCCGGATTATTGATGGACTTAATGTTATACGCCGCTGTGCTTTTTTAAGTCAGGTATACCCAAATTTTCAAATGCTTGTTTTGCTTTTTCAACCTTTTCAGGAAAAAGCACAACACTGCTATACTTATTCAACGATTTGTCGATGCGAACAACGGGAATCTTTTTGTCATTTAATTCACGTATGCTTTTCATAATTCAAGTTTAAGATTTTTTTCATTGAACAACGAATGCCTGATAGTCCTTTCCTTTCACAAATCGTTCCCATTCGCTCTCGGTCTGTCCAAATATTTCAAAATCGCATTCAACAATATCATATTATTTTTTTTAATGCCTATTCTGTATAGTCTTGTTCTTTAAGCAGTGCTTCCTGTTGTATAAATCCACGCTTCGGGTTCTTCGTCGCAAAAAGCATATAACGCAGCAACTACTGTGGCAAGAACTTTTTCACTGTCTCCGTTGTCTGTGATTATTTTATCGTCAATTTCGCCCGTGGAATAATCTCTGTCTCAAAATGCCAGATTGTAAAGACTGTTTTGATTGACAAGAGAAAATTGAACAATCTTTTCAATTTTCCCATTTGGCCCCTCACTTAAAAAATTAAAAGTAGTTAGTTGGTCATCTACTTTTAGTTCATACCGGTCAAGTTTCATATTTTGTCTTTATCAGTACACAAATATGGGTTTCTTTGCTCCTTAAAATATAACGGAGTTTCAATATTATTACCGCTAACGCTAACGTATTACATCTGCGAAGTACAGGAGATCCGAATTTAGTATTGCCTGGTGCCAAAGCCATTGCCAATGTGGTAATGAAACGAAATACTTTTTAGCTTGGCTACAGCCCTAATCACTAATGCCAGATAATGGAAAACTAACAACCGCTGCAAATTGCCTATCGTATCAAAGGCTGCACCCGGCCAGGCATTGGTCGACAAAGAATAACCGAAGGCCTCTATTGTTAGCTTTTAATGCGGGGCTTTTTCGGGGGGACTTTCGGCTATTCGTTCTAATGTTGTAAGCTCGGCGGCTTATCAAGAATAGTTTAAATTAGTTTAGCTGTGACTTTCGTTTTACGAATTGACAAAATGCATCGAAGTAAAAATGTGTCAACGAAAAGGAAGTTATAAACCAGCCAGCGCTGAGAATTTGAAAATTACTAGCCTTCACAATTTCACCCTCACTGTTTGAAACATGTGATTGTTGAAATTGAGGTTGTCCAGAAATACAACAAAGTGTTATACCAACAAGTAAAAGTATTATAGCAATATATGGTCGTTTGTACCACCAATTGGACCATTTTGGAATTATTCGAATTGGCGTGCCAATTAAAAACGATAGCAGAATTGTACCAGTAATTAAAATCGGGGGAACTATAAACAAGAAAAATATTTCGTTTATCATTTCTGCTTCAACATAACTTGGTGGGCCAAAAAAAATGTAAATAATTGAAAGCGCAATTATAGTAATACTAACTCTACCTAAAATTGATTTGATTGAAAATTCAGTTCTCAAGTTGCAATAATTTAATCAAAAGCTTCAAGTCAAACGGTAAAATAGCCTTGCGCCCAATGTTTGTATTTGCGCTAATATACGTTACTATTTCTGCTCGACAATTTTTGTCAATCTTTGTTTTTTCTCTGCCAGTTGTCGGTCAACTAAGAATAATCACAAGCCCCCGTTAATATCTTTCTAATGCAGGCTTTTTTCGTGGAGATCGGCGGCTATTCTTCACCTATATAATTTACTAAAATTTGTAAAGAATAAACATAAGCCAGATTAGTGAAATGCCTAAAGTTTTAAGCGGCTGTACATCTTTTGTCAGTAGTAAGTTAGTTTATCGGTTTGTTATTTTTCACTATTAAAGTCAGTAATAGATTTTCCATCATACCGATGCACTCCATTCAAATCACCGAACCAAATATTGCCGTCATTCGCTTCTAAAATGCCGAAAATCATTGGCCTATTGGCTATTTCGGTTACGGTTGGTTTTGCATTCAATAAGGTCTTTCCGTCGTACCTGGAAAGTGACCAACCCTGCTTACTATCCTTTGCTGAACTAGTCCAGATATTGCCTTTTTTATCCTCAATTATATAACCAACAAACTTCTGCGTAAAATTGCTAAAAGTACTGCCGTTATAGCGCCATAGGCCATAATCTCCACCCAGCCAGATATTGCCTTTTTTATCTTCGATGATCGAACGGACATTTTTAAACGGTTTAAAATCATAATTGAAAACAGTACTTGTTTTTCCCTGCCCGACTTTATCATTCAGGCGGGCATCATACACAAAGGTATTGCCTCTTGTAGCAAACCAACATTTTCCTTTGGTGTCTTCAATAATAGCATTGACTTCATAGGGTTGTCTATTCGGAAAAGTTTTCCCTGTCCGATCCTCGCTCATACTATTTCCATCTATGATAAAGTTCCGAAAGGACTTGCCATCGTAACAGCTTGCTCCTCCTGAAACACCAAACCAAATGTTGCCTTTTTTATCTTCATAAATACTGCCAACCTCATTGTTAAGAAGTCCATCCCTGGTTGTGAAATTTTTAAAACCTGCCTGTCCGGCAGACAGGGGTTTCCCCTGGCCGGCTCCTTCATTTAGGCGGGCATCGTAGTAATAAACACCTGAGCCAATAGAACCGAACCATAAGTTGCCTTTACTATCTTCCAAAACAGAAAAGAAACGAGCCGAACTCACTTTACTGGTGATATTGGTAAAAGATTTTCTCTTTGCTGCTGGCTGCCGGGTATCATACCGAAAAATACCATCAAATGCAGCCATCCAAATGTTGCCTTTTCTATCTTGTATGATATTTCGGGTTATACTTTTAGGTCCGGGAGAACTAATTGCAGCGTTGGTTTCAGGCTTAATAATTTTTTTTCCTTCTGTTTGATTTTGTCCGTAGGATGTGCAAAAAGCTATCATCAACAACGAACCATATAGGTGTATGTATTTCATAATTTAATTACTTAGCAGCCACCTTTGCGAGGGGCACGTTTATACATTATTTTACCATATCGTTCTACATAGTCGCCCGATACTATTGGATATGAATACTTTGGGGCGTGCGATACAAAATGGCTTTTGATAACTATTTTGTCGTTTACTTTCAGGCGATGCAATTGCTGAAATTCATTAGACGCTTCCATCCCGAAACTAAGAATATAATCCTCACCATTGATCCTGACCATCACACCGAAACCTAATCGTGAGCCTGGCGCAAGAGAAAGAGCCGTTACAACAGCCTCCATATTGGTAGAATCTCTAAGGTGCTTCCTTATTTTAGCTTCAGCGGCATACACTTTTTTACCTGCGGGAGACGCCTCCCATTCTTTGTACTTTATACCACCAGGAGTAGCCTCCCATCTTTCCCTTTCGGCTTTCATTTCAGCAGCAGAGAGTGGCTTTGGGGTTGATTTTTTAGTAGTTTCATTTTTAAAATCGTGATTGGCAAATACTAGTCCGCTTACCACAACCAGTAGTAAGATCAGCGCATAAATAACTTTTTTCATATTTTTTGTAGTTTTAGTTAACATATGTCTATCCTCTGATAAATCAAATCCGTGTAAGGGAGCGGCTTTTGAAAATGCCTCTGTTGTGTGTAGTTTACTTTATCTCCACGTAGTTATTACTACTAAAGTTTGTACACAATACATCTTAAATAATATGACTGTTGAATATTTTATATTACATTCTAATAAGTTTTAGTGTGTAATTCTTTACAGCATCTACTTTGTTTAAATAGTCATCTATACTTTGTGTTATAAAAAAATCCGGGAGAATCCCAATTTCATCCGGCAACTTTATAGCTGTAGATACATGCGTATTATTCGCTGAAGAGACAACAAATTTTGTATTACTCAAGCGAAAGAGCTTTTGTCCAGCCGTACAGAATTGATTAGACCCCAATTCCTCGCCAATGATTGTACCTAAATTGTGTACTTTCACTAAACTCATGAAATGTCCGGTAGTAGAATGTCCATTTCCATCAATCAGAAAATAAACTTTTCCCTTAAAACGATTATCAACTGGATGAAAAATTTCTTCGCCGTATGTGTTATCTGTTTTTCCTTCAAATTCTGCCTTTGAATAATAGGTGAAAGGTTTATCCATCAAATGTTGAAGCAGGTAAATACTTGGATATTGAGAACCGCCTCTGTTATATCTCACATCAATCATTAGATTCTTAATCTTTTTATTTTCAATAACCTTCATACTGCTATCAAGGAAAGATTTAAAAACAGCATAATTGTTCCACTCATAATAATTGAAAGACGAGATAGTTAATACAGCTATACTCTCTTCTAAAATTTCTAAACACAAATCATTTGAGCAGCTATTTATAGAAGGATCATATAGTTCAGTTGCCATTTTTTTGGCTTTTTGCAATTCTATTGAACCATTGGTTTCTTTAACAACAATTTCAAAAGTTTTTGGCAACCCTAATGCGTAGGGTACCAGAGCACCAAAAAAGGTGTTGAAACGTTGTGTTTTAGCGCTTTGGATATTGGCTTGTGAAGCAGTATGGGCATAAATAATTGAAATGAGTTTTTGGGTTTCAATGCCGTTTATACTCAGAATTTCGTCTTTAACTTTTACCTTATCAGCATTGTTCATCGGATTTACCACAAATAATTGCTTATTAACCAACCTCACTTGCAATGGAAAACTATTCTCCAAAGGCAATATCGAAAACTCATGGTAGTCATTTTGCATAGTAGAAGAAGCCGTATGTGAGCAACCTATACTTGCTATAATTGCATTGCAATGCCAGGCAAATTCAGCATAGGTGGTTTTATCAGTAATCAATAATTTTTTGCTTTCAATATTTTTAAAAAATTGGTCTTTCGATATAAATTTTAGGGCATGCGGGTGAACAGCTAATAGTTTAAGACCCAATTGGTCTAAATCTGCTAAATAATCTTTTTTGTCATAGACTTTTGAAAATTTTTCATTAGCGGTTAGCGGCTTAATAGCTGGGAACTTGATTTTCTGTATCACATCTTCTGCATAAAAATTATCAGGGTTCATCAGCAATGCTTTCTCATAAAATTGAAGTGCTTTAGCACTATCTTTTGCCTGAAGATATGCTTCACCCATACTGTCATAAGCATTAGCCGAATTAGGGAATTCAGAAATAATAAGTCCAAAAATGGCAACAGCATTAATTAAATTGTTTTCCCATAAAAACGAGTAACCGTATAGCGTTAATTCTGTCTCATTATCAAAATCATACAATGTCGAATTTTCTTTTTTTAGTTTATGATAAAGTGCTATCCTTTCTTTAACAGGCAAATGAGAACTTTCTTTAAGTTTTACAACTATTGATAATTTTTTAGTGTTGACTTCATTGGCCTGTACCTGATTAACAGAATTGGCTGAAATGGATTTATTTGCGCATGCAGAAAATACACAGCTACTAATAATTGTCAGGCAAATTGCATATAAACTGGTCATATATTTATTTTTTAAAACAGATTCCTTTGCCCTGGTTCCTGTCTTCACTAACCAATACAAAAGACAAGATTTAGATGGGAAGATTTTTATCATTTTCATATTTAAGAATTTCATAAAACCTAAAATTTTTTCTTGAGTTTGGAATTTTTCAACATCCACCTTTGCTGGGTATGGCATAGATCACGTTGCCTGACATGAATAAATTGAAGATTTTATTTTCTACAGCAGGAAGTAACAGTTTCCATGTTTTCCCCTTGTCTGATGATCTAAAAAGTTCCTCAGGATCAACACAAACAAAGTTTTCACCAACCTGGAAAATATAAGGCATAAAGGCTTTCACGTGAGGGCGAACATTCCAGGTACGCCATATTGAATCAATAACAACTTTGTTGCCGGCGTTATTATCCTGCCAGATTTGTCCGCCATCTGTGGATTTAAAAACGATGTTTGTTTTCTTCCCCGCTTCCTTTTCTTTTAGTACAAAAGAATTTATGAGGAATAATACAAGAAGGATGGCCGGAACAAACACAAATGATCTTTTCATTTTTTTTAATTTAATTGATCAACCGGTTACAAAAATTTGAAACAGCAAAAAGACTGGGAGAAAACGTTTCTTTAATTTTAATGTCCGGTACAAATTGATTCAGTAAAATTAGTTTGCAATCTTCCTGAGCAGGGATTTGCATTGTAAATAAAAATGTAACCTTTGTAAATAAAACGTAAATAGTATGTCTGAAAGCCAAAATCTCCTCTCCGGGAAACGCAAATACCTGTACGGATTGGTATTGCTCTCGTTTGTCTCGTTGATCTGTGTGGCTTTCAGTTTCACAGGCAGCGACGACTTTGATATCGCCAGGAGGGAAATATTACTCCGACGGATTGGACATGAAATTTTGTTACAGTCTGGCGACAGTACTTCAAGAGTTCTTCCGGTAAAAGCCATCGGCAAAAATGAATACCAAATCAGTTTTGAGAATGCCTTTACTTTTCAACCAAACGCTTTGGTGAATGTTACCCAGCGTTTGTTAGCCAAAGAACCGTTTGCAAATGATTACGTTGTTAATGTACTGAACTGTGCCGATGAAAGTGTAGCCTATGGATATGCTATATCAAAAAATAAGAAAGATGATATTGTTGCTTGTTTAGGAAGAACACAACCCATAACATGTTACCTGATCAACATTAAATTTAAACCAACTGGTATTGCTACAACAAAGAATGAATATTTATTAGGCGCTCTGTTATTGTTGGCATTTGGTGGATTTTTTGTTTTGAAATCCGCCAGGCAGCGGAAGGCACTAACTGATTTGCCTGACTTAACTATGGTTCATGAATCACCCGAATCACCTGGAAATGTGGATACTGGTATGTTTACTCTCGGGTCAATCTTGTTCGATATGAGGAATCAGAAGCTGCTGGTAAATGAAAACACAATAGACCTGACCGGAACAGAAACCCGTGTACTCCGAATTTTTGCAATGTCTCCTAACGAGGCGATAGAGCGAAGCCGGCTGCAAAAAGAGATATGGGAAGATGAAGGCGTAATAGTAGGCCGCAGCCTGGATATGTTCATATCAAAACTTAGGAAAAAGCTGGAATGCGATCCGAAAATTAAAATTGTTGTGATACGTAGCAAAGGATATAAGCTTGAGGTTAATGCGTAAACTCATCTTGTAGGAAATAAGCTAATGGTTGTATGCACAGGATGCAAAAATTGGTAAACACAAAGCAACTTTAATGGATGAATAAACTAATTATCTAAAAAAGCCGGAAAAAAGAATTTTGCCGAATTGGCTAGGCACTTTGAATGGCTGTTTGAATAGTTGTTTAGGTGCAGTTCTGTGAGGGGGGGAATTTCCATTGATTATTCGATTTGTATTTCGTAAGTAGTTGTAAATCATAGTGAATAAAGGTTTACTACCAAAATGAGGGATGTCGGAAACGCAATTTTTTTGTAAAATTTCACTGCAGCAACAATTGTTGTATCGTTTACGTTGTATATTGCTCAAGTATCTACACTATTATGCAAGAAGCAAATTTATCTGGCGAAAAGAAATTTGGAACAAAATTCATCAAAGTTAGTCTGCAAGTTTTGTTCTTTGAAGAAGACGAAATTCGGTATGCATACATGCCATCTTTTGATTTAACAGGATACGGCAATACAGAAGATGAGGCTAAAGAAAGTCTTACTGTTGTATTGGACGAGTTCCTAAGATATACCTTGAATAAAAATACTCTATTTATCGAAATGCAAAGGCTGGGATGGAAAATTAAAAGTAAGAAAAGGCCAATGCTTGCTCCCCAAATGTCCGACTTGATAAACACTAACGAACAATTGAAAGATATTGTCAACTCTAAGCAATATACAACCTTAAACTATCAAGTTAACTTACCAGCTTTTGCTTAATGTCAGTCAATCCTTTAAAAAATGTGTCCCTAAAAGACTGTAGAAAATTTCTGCTGAAAATAGGTTGTCAACATAAGCGAACTACTGGAGGTCACGAACATTGGACGAGGGCTGATTTACTGAGACCAATAACAATTCAAACTCACATTGACCCTATACCAGAAAGAATAATGAAACAAATTATAAATGCTTTAGAAATTGATCGGGCTGAGTTTCAGGAGATGTTAAATAGTCTGTAGGGTCTTATCTTTTAGTGTACAACCGGCACTGTTTGGCGATGTGTATATGTGTGTTGTTGCATGCGCCCCCATTAGGCGCAGGTCTCCAGGTCTGTTGCCCATTCGTCATTAGTACCTCTATAATCATTTATCCCAGTAATGCCAGTTCAAGAAATCCATTTTCATGTGATCAATTGCAATGCTAAGGTAGCGTTAATCGGCTTCGAAAGCTGGCAGTAGCAAATAGGTACACAATATGCAAAAATTGGTAAACACAAAGCAACTATTGGGGATGATTAAACTACTTATCAAAAAAAGCGGAAAACAAGAATTTTGCCGACGGGTTAATGCACCTTGAAGAGTTGTTTGATGCAATGGCTATTGGATCGATAGGTTCAAGTGAGGTTGTGAGAGGATCGGGAGTTTTAATTCCTCGTGCTAGCCTGACTGGTAGCTGGCATTATTTTAATTGTTTTGCTGCATAATGGATACGGACAATCCCGATATTGAGTGAATTGATTTTGTATATTATTCTGTAATTCCCCTCGATTAAGTCCCGAATTAATTCAGAATTAAACTCGGGAACCACGCTGCCTGATTTTGGGATGTTTCCGATTTGATCAACCCTGTCAATAATTTTGTCAACTTGTCGATCTGCATAAACTTTTGAGTCTTTTTGAAATATAGGATGTATTGATTCCAGATCTTCGATTGCCAATTCGGTCCAAATGATTTCTACCATTTTTTTACGATTTCTTTCACCCTTTCATGCGATTTAACCTGGCCTGTTTCAAGTTGTCTTAATCCATTGTCTACTTTTTCAACAAATACTAATTTCTCAAGGAGTTCCTCTAATTCGAATTCCTGAGGAAGTTCATTTACTGTATCTATTACTTTTTCCCTTTTCATATTCCTTGTTTTGATTAAAATTAAGAATTTTTAGTGGATTGTTTTGCACTGAAATAGGTTGGGTATTATTCGATGATTAAAATTTACTTCAAGTTATTGTTTTTCACCGGAACATAGATAAGCTTAAAAAATCTTTAAGGTGATTTTCTAAACCATTTTTTTATTTCCGTTTTGTACTAAGCAGGCGGCTTTTGTTTTCTGCTTGTAGCGTGCGGGTGTTGCTGCTTTGCATGCGCTTCTTTGGGTGTTTGCTTTTCTAGTGATCTGTAGAGTCTCTTCCAGGTGTCGGTCAACAAAGAATAACCGAAAGCCCCCGTTAATATTTTTTTAATGCTGGGCATTTTATGGGGACTTACGGCTATTCTTCCTAGTGTTGTGGGCAGTTTTATTGAGAGGCATTTTAAAACAAGAATTAAAATAAAGTAAGCTATGTTGATTACAAAAAGGGTTTCTATATTTTTATTTTAATTCTCGGACTAATCGTGTATAGTCAGTTTGAATTTGTGACTTTATTATTTTCATTGCTTCATTATATGCGTTGATATTTGCTTTTCTTCCTACCGATGCTTGAGCCATATACGGGCCGTCTCTTTTTTTATAACCGCCATATGCAGCAACATTTATCTTAGCTTTTCCTGACGCTGTGTATCTTCCAACTCTACTATTTGCAGGATTTTTTATTTCAACTTGTAATTCTAATTCTTGCGTAACAGTATTCATGGGCATTCCAAAAGCCCAGGCAATACCTCCTGTAACAATTGCCGGTAACAAATAACCCATACCTCCTTCTTTCGTATTGGAAAAAGTAATTTTCAGCTCTACTGAACCCTTGCTTTCGTTACCTGAACAAATATTGTCAACCACATCTCTTTCAAATAAATTAACTATGTCTTTTTGGCGTTTGTCGGGAAAAGAAATATTTGAACTTGCAAAGCTTCCTATTGAAATTGTTCCAACAGCAACAGCAGATCCAAATCCTGTTGCGTCTGAAGAACCACTGGAATAAGAATTCTGTAATGTTTTTACGTCTATTTTCGGCACAAGCATTGGTAACTTAGGATTGATTGGATTCAAAGGTCGTAAATCAGAAATTTGAATTGTTTTACATGAGTTTAGAAAAAAAATGCATGTCAGTACTGCAATGCATCGTTTTGTTTTTGTCATAAATATTTTCATTTTAGGAGGTGTTTGTCTTGCCCTGAAATAGGTAGACCATTTTTGGGTGATTAAAAAATTTGGTTCAAGTTATTGTTTTTTCACCGGAACATTGATGAGCTTAAAAAATCTTTAAGGTTATTTTCGAAATCTTTCCGACATTCCCGTGTTCCACTATGCTGCCGGTTTTTGTTTTCTGTTGGTAGCGTGCTGGTGTTGCTGCTTTGCATGCGCTTCTTTGGGTATTTGCTTTTCTAGTGATCTGTAGAGTCTCAGCCAGGTGTCGGTCAACAAAGAATAACCGCAAGCCTCCGTTAATATCTTTTTATTGGGGGGGCTTTTTAGTTGCGCCTTACGGCTATCCTTCTTAATGTTATACGAATAGCTTATTCGGGACTTTTTCTAAAGATATTTTTATGAGTCCATTCTACTTCCTTTTCCGGAGTTATCTCTTTAACTTTTGATAATCTGCTAAAAGTTCCGGTTGTCCAATCGTAAGGCTTACTATCTTTAAAGTATGGTCCAACAACTCCAATCATCCAACCATCTTTTGCTGCCCAATGGGGTTCCTCTGTCTTAAACTTAAGTACATAGTAAATAAACGTTGTGTCATTTTCTAAAAAATCAAGCTTTTTCAAAAGTTCTATTTTAGAAGGTATTGTGTCTAATTCTGTTGGATATAACAACCAGTTTGTCATAACACTTTCAGCGGCTTTTTCAAAGGAGTAATATTCACGAGGGAAAAGAGATTCCTTGTTGAATTCTTCAAGTAAATTATAAAAGTCAGCTCTCGTTTCAATGCTTTTGGAAAATTCTTCAATTTCGGAATTCGATAAGGTGTCGCCAGAATTTAACTTTCTAAATGCCTGCTCGAATACTGTACTGTCATATTTATTTTCGTCAGGGGTTACTAGTCTTAAGATTTCTATTGATTTATTCTTTGTCGGATTGGGGGTACAATTTGACAAAAGAATAGCTATTGTAATAAAAAGTCCCAGTTTAATAAATGAAATGTTCATAAAGCCTGCGTATAAAGTTTGTAAGTCAAATGAAAATTATTGCTACGGTTCAGCTACAAAGCTTGCTCTTAACGGGATTTCAATGCAGCTTATTGTTGCCCGTTGCCAGCGGGAGATCCCATTTTCTTTTACTTTACATACTTTTTTATGCACTCGTTTGCACAAATAAAAACCCCGCCCAATCGCAAACCCATGGGCATTGATGCTACCTTTATCCTTGTCAACGGTCATTATTTTGCCTGTTTGTAGGTAAGCACCAGCCTGGTTTTTTACAGGCCTTTTAAAAAAGTATAATAGAAAATGTTTGCTATTTCAACTCAGCACCAAACGATTCATACAGGCGCCGATGCACCGGGCAATTTTCAATCAGCATTTAGTTATTCATAAAAAAAATAAACATGTCACTATCGTTATTTGATTTAACAGGAAAAACAGCATTGGT
>JBGSMI010000236.1:0-3757 GCA_041740215.1 Ferruginibacter sp. | reverse complement strand
AACGCTGTCTTTATCGGGGAACGCTTTTACTGGTAATTGAAAATTATACTTTATCTGAGTGCAATCAAATTGTAATTTTTTACAATCGCATTTCATTAAAAGCAGGCTTATTAAAAGTAATCCTGTAATAAGCCTATAATTATTAATAGTCATAAAAAGTAAATATTGTGTTCACGCCCGCTGCCTGGTTATTGGCATTTTCATTTAGTAGTCTAACTCTGTATGCGGGTAAATTATTAATGTTTGCATCAAGGGCATTAAAAAATTGCAGGTTGGTATAGCCTGTAACATTATCATTTAGATCTACTCGTGGAATTAGTGCATCTCTGTCATTTCTATCATCAATTAAATCATAATACACACCTTGAGGTATCCACCAAAACGGATCATCAATTGTTCTTCTTGGGTTAAAATCTTCCAATAAATTTAAGTTACTGTTAAGCCCCGGCACAGGAGCGTTGTTAACATAGCCAATACCTTGTTCATTAAACTGTGGGCTTTGTACACCATACCGGGCATTGGTCAAAAAATGCCCAATATGATAAGCCCAGCTTTCGCCCAGCGCTATTATGGGGGCATCAGCCGAGGTTGACTGACCGTAAGGGCTAAATTGGCCGCCAAAATTTGCTATTATCTGGTTTAACTCTGCATTTACAAAATTACTCCACCAGGCATTGCCCACTTTGGCATAATGGGCTGCATGGGTAAGCTCATGATACCCCAGCTCCGACATTTGGGCGCTGTTCTTTCTTGCAATACTACCGGATGCGGATTGATAGCCAATGGTCATATCTACCCGGTTTATCAGCACTTGTGCAATTACAGTAAGACTTTGAAAAAGCGGAGGAACCAGTGCTGACACAATTTTTTGCCGGATATATAGTTCAGGCAGGGTGGCAATAAATCGTTTGGCAAACATAGGCGAGGATCCGCCTGAGTTACCGGGTACACAAAGCACTCTCAATTTATCTGGCGGGTTCATTATTCCCTGCACGGCGGCAAAGTCACGATATTCCTGCACTTTATTATGCATAGTGGCTGCAGCCCAATGCCTTGCACCTCGGCTTCTTACATCGGCATCGCCTGTTACAATGTAGTCGAGGTTATTAATGTTGCCACGATAAGTACCCATTTTTATTTTTACCGGAAAGAGTATTTGCCACAACCTTGCACCACGCAAACCCATTACCAGGGCATTTTGATTTTTAAACTTAATAAAAATACTTACCTTATTTCGGAAGCTTTTTGAAAAAGTGTACCTGCCATTATTATCCGTAAAAGTACGGGCTACCTTTAAAAACCGCCGGGCCACCATTCTTGCCTGGCGTATAGGAACATTTGGTTGAAATATATCTTCCTGCACAGTAACACCACCGGCGGGTATCCGTACAATGGGCACAGGTGGCGGTGGATTGCGGCAAGGCGTAAAACCACAGGTTTCACGGCAGTCACAATCCAATGCGCTTAGTCTTCCACTGCAATCACACTCACCGTTGAGCATTGACACACTTGCACCAGCACAATCTGCAGTGTCTACATTAGTTCCGGTAATTTGAAAGGCTTTGTTTTCCACCCGGTAATCATCAGGCACATGAATGCGCTGCAAAAGTTCGCTTGTAATGCCAACAGGGGTTACAAAACTATTTGGCACTACGGCATACAGCCAGGGGATGGTTTCAGCAGGTGTTACCCCATCATTATAATAATCGCCCTCCTGCACCACTTCATAGTCCAGCGGGTAATCAAACAGGTCAATGTCCTGATCCTCCAGTGTAGATAATTGGTCGAAAGTTGTTGGTTTAAACCGCATATACAAAGCATTTTCCACTGCCTGTGTACTGCTGCCATATACAGATACGTAAGCCTGCCGCATAATCGAAACAGCGTATGGCAAACCAATTAGCCTGGCACCTAAGATCGTGGGTTTTAAAATGGAATCAGCACTGGATACCGCTTCCTGGTCTGAAACACAAAATCCGTTCAATGTTACCGGAAGTGCATTTGCAATACTTGCTTTTCCTATTAACTTAGATCCGGCTATTTGTTTGTCAGCGATTTTATCGGGCGCTATTTTTTTACAGCTTGACATCACCAATACAAAAACAGTTAAGAAGGAGAGATAAAAAATGAAAAGCCTTTTTGGGCAGGGAAAAATTTTCATAAAGTATAGTTTTAGGTAGATCTGTTTATTGAAGATAGGGAATAACATATTATAAAAATCCATTTGAATGTGATTTGTAAAAATAAATTTTATTCAAAATCGCATCTATATGTCTTTTCGGATTGCATGGTTTTGTGATGCGTTTGTCCTTTGCCTAAGTTTGTGACGCATGAACCATTCATTTTAATCTATTAGCATATATGACCGGAAATATATTATTAAAAAAGACTGATTCATCAACATCTCACCGCTTTGATGGCGATGCCAATCATATTTTATATTATACCAGTCTGTACACGGCTGCCAAAGCATTCAATTCAGGCGAATTTACCTGCAAAGGCGTTGCCGACAGATCGGGTAATGGTGATTGCTTTATGGCAGGATTGATATATGGAATGTACAATAAACATGCACCACAGGAATTACTGAAATATGCATCTGCAGACGCTTTTGGTAAATTACAGGAGCTGGGTGATGCTACCGGGCAGGATGTATTGACGGTATCAAAAATTGAAGCGGATCATAAGACGCTGTAACTTTCGTCACAGCAACATGTCCTCAGTAACTTTACTTCCAAGGCGAGTCTCTGCGCTAAATCTTTACTTAAAAAGCGAGCCTCTGAGCTAAGGCTCTGCACGTCAGGATTTTTCCTATAGCAAGACTCTCCCGTCTACACGAATGGATGATTGAATTCTAATGAGGCAGCCGTTTAAATTTATTAGTAAGGCTGACCCTGATAGAACTTTAGTTTACACACAAACTATTAGCGGCGAGTCATGGCAGCATTTGGTTTAAGTTGAACTTTACGTGCAGAGACATCGCATGGAAATTTTTTGGTCGGAGGCAGTAGGGTGGGGAAGTTTTACTTCCCAGACGAGTCTCTGCGCTGACCCTCTACACGTCACGATTTTCTTTCGTTGCAGGGCTCGCCGTCTATTAGGAATGGATGATTGAATTGAAATGAGACAGCCGTTTAAATTTATTAGTAAGATTGTGCCTGATAGGTCTTTAATTTACATATACAAACTATTAGCAATGAGACAAGGCAGCATTTCGTTTAAGTTGAACTTTGCGTGCAGAGACATCGCACGGAAATTTTTTTGGTCGGAGGCAATAGGCTAATGTCATTTAGTTAAGACTGAAGACCTGCCCCTTAGGGGCAATATGTGGGTAGCATGAGTGTCTATCATTTTGAATTTTCGTTCCGTTAGGAACGTTATTTGGATTGAGTTTGGTAAAATATTGCGTTCCTACTGAACGCCTGTTCAATTGATCTGAATTTCCTGCCCATATATTGTTCCGATGGAACAAAAAATGCCTAACTAAATGACATTGGGCAATAGGATAAGGGAAGTTTTTTACTGTTGTAGGTGATGTAAAAAAATAAAAAAGGTGCATTGAAATTGATGAAACTCTTTTATGTAGTTGTATCTTCCGACATATTGATTTTTATTCTTTTTTCTCCCTTCTTCGCCAATTATAAAACGCCGGGCTAAAACAATGTCTTCGCTATTTATCAATTCGATTTCTGCATACACAAGGCTGATGTTATTTAATTTAAGAAAAAAAGATAAAACAATTACCTATTTTATTTTT